>JBCNPG010000013.1:0-13418 GCA_039593445.1 Pedobacter sp. | reverse complement strand
CAGCTCGGCCAACAAGCGGTTGATTTGATTTCTTCCATTCAAGCTGATGCCCAGCGGCGAAGAGAGCAAAAAAAAATTGACGCCGAAAATGCCGTCATCGAATCACAGAAAAAAGCAGAAAGGAAAGTAAATACATTTGATGATCCAAAGTTCTTCGAAACTTACTGCGATTTTATGGTTGCCAATTTAGAAGCAATCGGTTTTGCCTATAACAAAATATCAAAATACAAAGAAGACGACAAACTTAAAACCATTACTATCGATTTCGCTAATGACATACAGGCAGAAATCAGACACTACAGGCTAAACGACGGCGATATGCTCTATAATGTTGATTTTACCGCAAAAAACCAAACTTATGGCAATCACTTGGCCAGCTCTCAATTATTCGATTTCCTTAAGCAGTTTCATTTTTATGACTATGAGGGCTATACCAATTATAGAACCTCAATTAGTACGGCAAACAACATCACCTCTTATGGCTATAAATTTTCAGACTTGTTCAGGCTAGACAAAAGCCAGCCGTTTACCAACTTATACCTTAAAGGATACCATACCAACAATTACAATGGAGCCGCAAGCGAAATAGAGCGGCATAAGAAAAATATGTTAAATGAAATTGCACAGCTCAACAATTCTGGAGATGCAAAAGCCAAAGCCTACCTCATCGCCGGTAAATACGAGGACCTGAAAGATTATGAAAATGCCGTAAAGCACTATATTATCAATTACAACAATACCCCAGAAGATAAAAGGACTTTTTGGCTAACTGAAAAAATAGCCGACCTCTATTACAATAAGGAAAGGCTTGATAACAAAGACAGTGCCGTGGTTTGGCTTGCCCTCACACTTAAACTGATGGAAAACGACCCTAAAAACAAGTTGGACATTGGCAAGGGCGAAAACAACTGGTTCGACAGCAAGTATACCACACTCTTGTACAATTATGCCAATTCGATTAGAAAAAAAGATGGCAAATTGGCTATCGAAACTTACCTGAAAGCGGTTAGAGAGGGCTATACCGGCGCCTATACGGCCGTTGGGGTTATTTATGAACTTGGCGAGGGCGGTATAGAAAAAGACTGGAAACAAGCCCAGGTCTATTACGAAAAAGACGCTGAAAAGAAAGGTGCAAAAGCCATGTACTACTTGGGGCAACTCTATGAAAAAGGTGGACCCAACTTAGATAAAGACGAAAGAAAATCGCAAAAATGGTTTAAAAATGCCTGCAAGGCTGATAAACAATATTGCAAGTAAACTTTAACACGATAGTCAAGCTCTCCTAACCATCTGCCTATTCATTTTCAGCCTCCTGAGAAAAGCGCTTAAGTATTCAGGAGCTGAAAAAGGCAGAGAATGATGATTTTAAATGAAGCGAAGCACAAACTATAATTAAACATCGATTTCAGGTTAAATACCGAAACCAACATACGCTACCCTACCTACAATATTTAACTTAAGCAGTTTAGATTATGAAAAATTTCATCCCAAAAGGCTTGCTAGTTATGTTATTCTTCCTCGCAATAGAGGCCAATGCGCAGGTTAAGAAAGCAAAGCCGATTGCCAAAACCAAATTGGCCAACACAGTTCAATCCCCTTCAAAAAGTATCGCTTCGGCATTAATTGGCCTTCCTGCAGAACAGGCCAGCCGACTGATCAGCAATGAATTGAAAAGCACGGGTATACGGATCGAAAGCATAGCGGAAGAAGCTATTTACGATGCCGTAAAAAAAGGCAAGCCTGCCGGAAAACTGTTGCAAAACCGAACTTCCCTCAGCTGCAATAACCAGATACAGATAGACCTTATTGCCGATCCAAATAATGTTGTCATTGGTGTCGATTGGTACCTGAACGACATCCTGCGCAATGACTTTTTGAAGATAGAGAGATTATTGGGTTATCAGAAATGGCTTTCGGTTACTAAAAACGAAGAATATAGTGGCTACTTGAACAACAACCTGATAGCCAGCGTAAAATATTACGGAGCCAGCGACGAAGATGAAAACAAACTTACCTACGCCATCCATTTGGGCAAAACAGATCGCTTTAATGCGGCCATACTGCCTTTGCCCTTTATCATCGATTCGATAACCGTCCACCACGATTTGGAAGAGACCGGACAAAGCGTAGTACAGTTCCTAAAGGACCAAGGCCTTAAATTCCTTTATAAATCTAAAGAAATCCTAACAAACACGGAGGCCGATGGCTTGGCAAGTGCCTCCTCCTATGTTACCACCTACATGTTTGGAGAAGGTATGCACGTAAGTATCGTTGCCAACAAATATCAGCAGCTCAACGAAATCAACTTTTATTTCACCGATCCATTGGTCCATCATAAAATCAAACGGTGGTTTCGTCTTGGCGATTGGACAAAAGAGAGCGAGGCAAATGACGATGACGTATCTGTTTACAGTAAAGACCACTTGGAATGCCTGAACAATGATAAAGGGAAGACGATACAATTTACGATTGCACCACTCCTCACTGACATCGAAACACGCTACCAAAACACCGTTCCCATGGCAGCAAGTACTTTGGTTAACTATTATTTCGACTTAGGAAAAGAAAAGATGAAGGACTTTTTAACCAAAAACTATACAAACATGGCAGATGTGAATTGGAAAACCAGAAAAATATTTTACCGCGCCAATGCCAACCCTTTCTACGCTTTCTTTAAATCGCCTGCCGACTCGCTTTGTTTCGTAGCCTATGAATATGACCTGAGCGATACCAAATCGCGTGTTGCTTCTTTCTCTACCGGCGACAAAGCTTACCTCGAAAAAATGAAAACCGAGCTCTTGGAACTTGAGAAGGACAAGAAATCCAAATTTATTGTCACGTTTAGCGAAAAACCAAATGCAACATCGGGTACGGATTACATCATGATTTTTTCGAAGGCCCAGGAAGCAATCCTTGCCGAAAACAAACGCAAACAGGCAGAAGCCGAATCGGCGCGAAAACAGCGCGAAAAGGAATTGGCAGCAGAACAGGAACGCCTAAAAGCCGAGAAAGCAGCCAAAACAGCCGCCGATATTCAAAAAGTAGGCGACATTCTGATCCAAGGCATACAACAAATGAAAAAGAAAGGAAACAATTAACACTTTTGGCTAGTCAACGCCAGGTTTATGCCTTTGTGATTGTTTCCAAGCGCTGTTTTTTTACACTGGTGGCCAATAAGATTACCCCAACCAGCAAAACAACCCAGCCCCATTGGAAATGAATGGTTTTAGACAGTATCCTATCGAAGAATTTGGAACCAAAGTAATTATGTACCTTAAACCAAACCGCAATGAGCATTAATGCGCTCCAAACAAGCGTAACAATAGCCATTACCCTAAAAGCACCAAGGGCACGTACAAAAAGCAGCAATGCCGTTAGGCCTAAAGTAGCCATAGAAATGTAAAGTAACCTCGGATCGGCTTCGTACAAGGTCCAGTTGCCCTTTAACGGAACCCTTAGCATGGGCGCAATGGTGATGGCAATAGTAGCCAGGATTAATCCTATATAGGCATTGATTTTTTTTACAACTAGCATAGCTGAAATTAAAAATAAAATTGCAGACTTAGCGCTGCCAACTAAAAACTGTTAACTGAAAACTGTCTACCAAACTACCGTCTGGTATCAATGCCCATTTTATCGGCAAAGTGCGCACAATAATCGCGCAGGTCTTCTACGATGTTCTTTTCGCCAGTGGCCTTCAGGAAACTGTCGCCCATGGTTTGCAGGGTCTCGTAAAAAAAGCGCTTCATTTCGTCAACAGGCATATCTTTGGTCCAAAGGTCGATGCGCATCGAGTTCTTATAGTTGTGGTCCCACAAGGCCAAGATCATTGATTTTACCGGAACCTGATCTTTGTTTTCGGCATCTGTGCTTTCCCAGAGAATTTGCTCCGGCATGTTTTTATCATCTAGTTCTACGGTGATCTTGATTTCTGCTTTCCTCATTGTATGTTGTGCTTAAGCGATTTTTAAAAGGTGCAAATATGCTGATTTTGCTAGGCATATTACAGCGCCTATGGTTTTACTTTTGTAATATTAAAATCAGAACGGCTGTTGCGATGATGAACACCATTTCTACTATCCAAATCCGTTTCAGGTTTTTTAGGGCAAACCTAAAAATAAGATCGCTGATAAAAGTGACCACGATCAAGGCGGCCAGCAGCCATTTATAAAAACTGCCCACATTTACCTGGCCCCTGCCTACGGTTTCTGGCTGGAAAAAGCTAGCCACCAACAAGGCCAGTCCCAAAGCGGTAATGATATTTAAAGGAGTTAATCTGAACTTCATTATTTAAAGCGTTTGGCCTTTTTAAAGGGCTTTTTACCTGCTTTTGCCTTGGCTTTTTCTCTTTCGCGCGCTTCGATCTGTTTGGCATTCTTCTTTTCGTGGAAAGCGCCCTTAAAGTCTGGATCTTCCTTCCTTTTTTGGCTGTCTATTTCGCGGGCCAATTGTTGTCGTTCTTCGTAAGGCGTTTCCTCTACAAAAACTTCGGCAGGAATAGGCAATCGGGTAATGGTTTGACGGATCAGCTTTTCTATCTTTTTGAGGTAGTATTTTTCGGCTTCGTTGCAAAAAGTAATCGCATCGCCGGTAGCAAAGGCCCTGCCCGTACGCCCGATCCGATGTACGTAATCCTCAATTACAATGGGCACATCAAAGTTGATCACATGGCTTACTTCGCTCACATCGATGCCCCTCGAGGCCACGTCGGTAGCCACCAGAATGCGGATATTGCCTTCCTTAAAATCGTTGATGGAATTGATCCGCGTATTTTGGCCTTTGTTGGCATGGATTACCCGAACGGTATCTTCGCCAAATCTACGCACCATATTGCTATGGATATTATCGGCCACGGTCTTGGTTTTGCAAAAGATAATGAGGCGGTTAAAAGCCTCGTCGTCTTTCAGCAAATGTTGCAAAAGGTTGATCTTGGTTTTAAAATTGGGCACTTCATACAGCACCTGCGTTACCGTACTGGCCGGCGTGGCCTGCTCGGCAACCTGGATCAAGGTAGGATGTTTGAGAAAATCGCCGGCAATCTTATGCACCAGTTCGCTCATCGTGGCCGAGAACAACAGGTTTTGGCGTTTGCGCGGCACCACTTCCAAAATGCGATGGATAGAACCGATAAATCCCATATCCATCATCTTATCGGCTTCGTCGAGCACCAGAAACTGCAAATATTTCGGGTTAATGTCTCCCGACAAGTAAAGGTCTAAAAAGCGTCCTGGCGTTGCAATGAGCACATCCACGCCTGCCTTGAGCTGTTCTTTTTGGGTTTTGGGACCTATCCCTCCAAAAATAACGACCGTCCGCAAATCGGTATAGGCCGCAAACAGCTTAACCTGCTCGGCAATTTGCATGGCCAGTTCCCTGGTGGGCGCCAAAATCAAGGCTCGTGGCGAATCGCCCTGTGCGTATTTCAGCTTCATTAACATCGGCAGCACATACGCGGCGGTTTTACCCGTTCCGGTTTCGGCGATGCCAAAAATGTCCTGCCCCGCAAGCACCGGTGAAATGGCTTTTTCCTGAATGGGCGTGGCTACCGTAAAGCCCGCATCGGCAACTGCATTTAAAATCTGCCTGTTGAGCTTGAATTCTTCGAATGATTTTGCCATAGCCCGCAAAGATAGTGAATAAGTCTGACGTGGGGCGCCAGAAGCCTCAAGTTATTGGAACAAGCCCCTAAATAAGCATGGCCAAAATTAGCTTTCGCACATTTTGGCCATGTAACTGTCTAAGTTATCTTTACGAGCTATTTTTTGCTCAGGTTTAGCCTCAAATTCAATTCAAAACTTCCGTTGGTATAGCCGCTTAACGCCGATGTTTCGGTGGTATACATGGCGTTGACTAGGTATTTGTTTTGGAAATCCATGCCCAAACCAAAAGTACCGCTTTCATTGCTGTGGTAGAGGCCAGTAAACAAAATCCGTTTATTGGCAATGCTCACCATGGCACCGGCGTCCCAAATGTTATCAAAGCCTTTAACACCCCGATAAGCTACTTTGGGCTCGAGTTGTACCAAATTCAAACCTTCGTTGAAATTAAATTTGTAACTAATGGCACTATAAAACACATTCACATCAGCCTGCTTGATGGTCTCTTTTTTGAAAAAGCTCTTCAGGTTCGGGATAGAGCCCTGTATGGTCCATTTGCTACTGGTAAATGCAACACCAAAATCGCCATCGATATAGGTTTTTCTGTCATTGTACTGGCCAATCAACGGATCGTTGGGGTCGCCATTTACATCGTTGTTCTCGAGACGCTGGTTGGTAAATCCTCCAGATAGGCCAAAGTGCAACTGGTTAGCTTCATTGTTTAATTTGAGGTGATAGGCATAGGTGGCCACCGCCCTGATTTCCCTTTGCAGACCGGCACTTTCGCTAGCTACGTTGAGGCCGATGCCAACTTTACTGAAGCCATAATCGGCGGTGAGGCTTTGGCTTACCGGAGCACCACTAATACCGCTCCAAAGCTTTCTAAATGCCCCATTTATTTTCAATCCCTGATCTGTACCTGCAAAAGCCGGATTGATAAGGTATTGGTTAATATAGAACTGTGAACCCAAAGGATTTAGCTGTGCCTTTAAAAGGACTGGCGCACCGATTAAAATGGCCATGATGTATACTATTTTACGCATGATCTTCAAAATTTAGGGTTTATTTCGCTCTAATAATGGTAATGTATCCTTTCAGTTTAAGACGATCGGTTCCGAAGTCTATCACATAATAGTAGGTACCTTCACTAAGCGGCGCACCGTTAACTGTGCCGTCCCAACTATTGTCGTAACCTTTCTTGCCGTACACTATCCTTCCGGCCCTATCGAATATTTTTACCTCGTTATTTGGATAAAAATCGATGTTATCAATTACCCACTTATCATTATAGCCGTCGTTGTTTGGCGTCAATATGTTTTTGGCGTTGATCTTCACATAGTCTTCCACCACGTTTAAGGCAAAACTTTGACTTTGTGAGCAAGAGTTGGCATTGCTAACCGTTACCGTATAAACCGTATTTACCTGAGGCCTAACTGTTAACGTTGCCGTATTTTGACTACTAATGATGCTGTTATTGGCTGTCCACACGTACGATGTACCCCCCGAAGCCGTTAAGCGTGCGATGTCGCCTTTGCTGATACTGCTGCCCTTATCGCTAACGATGGCTACGATCGGCAATGGGTTAACGGTTACGGTAAAGCTTCTTGAGTAAGTGTCCACTCCCCCATTTGCCGTACCGCCATTATCTTTAATGGTTACCGTAATTGTAGCTACCCCACTGGCACCATTCTTAACCGTATAATTTACCGAACCAGTAGTTCCGGTTTTAACAGCAGTCAATGTTTCAAACAAAGAGGCATTGTTGCTCGTTACACTGATTGTGGTCGTTTGGGTGGCTTCTGGTCCGGCGCTAATGCCCGACAAGGCTATTACCTGCGTCGCGTTAGTAAAACAATGTTCTACATTATTGATCGCGGCCAATGTAGGCACCTCGTTTACATCCGAAAGCGTAATGGTAAGCACTTTTTCTAAAG
Source organism: Pedobacter sp. (assembly GCA_039593445.1). Lineage (GTDB taxonomy): Bacteria > Bacteroidota > Bacteroidia > Sphingobacteriales > Sphingobacteriaceae > Pedobacter. The sequence continues at coordinate 5,887 of JBCNPG010000013.1, read as the reverse complement.
AAAGTCCAAACTGGGTAGTGCTTTTTACACGAATGCTGTAGCTCGATTTGTTTTCAAAATCGAGGCTAGCGGCTGTGTTTACACTTGTTCCAGCAATGGCAAATAAGGCATTATCCGTATCGCCTGTGCCGGTTACCAGCGAGTAAGTGAAAGTAGCCGAAGGATCGTCAGACGTACTACTTAATGTACCTGCATTTGTACCTGCAGGCCTATTTTCAAACAAAGTAACCGCAGCCAAGCTGATATTGGTTGGCGCTCCTGGCTTTACTTTGAGAATACCATTTACATACGAGATGCTATAATTCGTTGCCGTCGCTCCGCTTACAGTGATCGGATAATCGCCAATAGCGCTTGCCGTTGTGGCTGTAGTGGCCAAGGTCGGCTGCGTAGTTAGTACAGCACTGGTCTCTCCATTTACAAATCCGGTATAGCTAGCGGTTAATGGTGGATTAACCCCGCCAAAGAAACGCTCTTTATTATCGGCAGTAATGGTTAATGCTGCCGGATTAATGGTAAAATTAGCACCCGCATAAGTTAGGGCATAATTGGCATTCAGTGCCAGCGTACCCTGATTAATGGCATAGGGACCAACATTTTCGCCAGCAGTTCTTGCCAAAGCCCCTGTAAAGGAATCGCCACTTACCAACGGGCCTCCCGTAGTAATGGTATAGGCGAATGTCGGATCGGCCTGCCTATAGGTTTTGCTTTGTCCAGCATTAGCGGTCACGGTAATTGCTTTTGGCGTAATGGCGAAGCTGGCCGTGGTAAAGGTCAGGGCATAATTGCTGCCCAAGGTCAAGCTGCCTTGATTAATGGCATAGCTGCCCACATTCTCGCCGGTTGCCCTACCCAATGTACCAGTGAAGTCATCTATACCAATTAATGGTGCACCCGCCGTAATCGTATAGGCAAAAGCCGGGTCGGCTTGGCCGTATACTTTGGTCTGACCCGTATTGGCGGCCACAGTAACTGCTTTTGGCGTAATTGTAAAATCGGTGCCTACATAGGTTAGTAAATAGTTGGCATTTAAGGCTAACGAACCCTGATTAATGGCATAATTCCCTACATTCTCACCAGTGGCCCTGCTCAGCACACCTGTAAAAGTATCGGCACCAATCAAAGGAGCGCCAGCGGTAATGCTATAAGCAAAGGAGGGATCGGAAGTACCATAAACCTTCCCTTGACCGGCAGCGGCAGTTACCGTTACAGCTTTTGGTGTAATGCTCAATGCGCTTGCATTGGAAGCAGCTTGTCCAAAAGTATAATTTGCTGCAGTTAACCCGGCTCCATTAATAGCGTAGCTACCTATTGCGGTTAAGTTTGTGGCCGTGCTCGTAAAAGTCGCCGTACCTGTAGTAGCATTTGCTAAATTGTCGGCATACTTAAATCCGGTTATCGTACCTGTAAATGCAGGATTGGCTGTACCATAAACTTTACTTGCACTATTAGCCGTATAGGTTAGAACTGCTTTGTTAATGGTCAATACCTGTGTTTTTTGGGTTGCTGGCGAATATGTACCATTTCCAGCCTGGTCGGCGTAAATGTTTACCGTTCCGGCACCAACGATATGCACTTTACCGGCTACGATTGTTGCTACACTTGCATCACTTGTAGAATAGCTCACTTGCAAGCCCGAATTGCTGGTAGCTCCGGGATCTAGGTCTGCATCTCCATAATTGGCCGTTGCTGTTGATACCAAGGTAATGGTTTGAGGCAGAAAGTCAATATTGACGGTATAATTTGTGGTTGTATTGTAAGGACCTGTTCCAGGAGACGAGTCTGTAGAGCGAACCACAAACGAATAACTTCCTCCAACAGTTGGCGTTCCGCTGAGCACCCCTGCACTGGAAAGCGACAAGCCTACCGGCAATGCACCAGAAACGATAGCATAGCTATAAGGTGCTGTGCCTCCGCTCGAAGTGATGGACTGGCTGTAAGCCGTGCCTACCGTTCCATTAGGGAATGAGGCAGGGTTCATGGCAATAACTGGTGCGCTTATTGTTAAACTATAGGCCATATTACCGGTATATGGTCCTGTACCTGTAGATGCATCTGTTGCAGCAACCGTAAAATTAAAAGTTCCGGCACTTATTGGAGTTCCGCTTAACACACCCGCGCTACTAAAAGACATCCCGGTAGGCAATGTACCTGCGGCCAACGAAAAAGTACGTGGCGCTGTACCACCTGTCGAGCTAAGCGTTTGACTATAGGGTGCACCATATACAGGATTAGGCAATGTTGCCGGACTTATGCTAATGGTAGGCGCAGCAATGGTAACGGTATAAGCCCTGGAGCCTGAGTAAGGGCCCACTCCGCCAGAGGCATCTGTTGCAGTAACCGTAAAGTTAAATACACCTCCGCTAGTAGGCGTACCGCTTAACACGCCTGCACTGCTCAACGACATTCCTGCGGGCAAGGCTCCTGCTGTTAAGGAATAGGTATAAGGAGCAGTACCTCCCGTAGCAGTCATGTTTTGACTATAAGCCACCCCTATTGCCGGATTTGGCAATGTTGTAGGGCTTAAGTCTATGGTTGGTGCTCCAACCCTCATCGAATAAGCCCTAGAACCCGTATAGGGACCGCTTCCAGTTGAGGCATCTGTAGCAGTGATGGTAAAATTAAAGGCGCCTCCAGCAGTTGGCGTACCACTTAAAACCCCAGTTGCTCCATTTAAGGTTAGGCCTGCTGGCAACGCTCCAGCCGTAACGGCAAACGAACGTGGGCCGGTACCTCCAGTAGATGTTATGGTTTGCGAATAGGCCACACCAATTGTTGGAGCTGGCAACGTAGCTGGACTTACTGCAACGGTTGGTGCATTAATAACCAAGGCATATGCCCTAGAGCCGGTATGTGGCGAACCCGTTCCTGTTGACGAACCCGTTGCAGTAAGGGTAAAATTAAATGTTCCACCAGCAGTTGGCGTACCGCTCAAAATACCCGTAGCGCCATTCAAGGTTAAGCCTGCGGGTAATGATCCTGCCGTAATAGCATAAGCATAGGGAGCTATGCCTCCGCTTGCACTCGCGGTTTGGCTATAAGAACTACCTACAGTTCCGTTAGGCAAGGTAGTTGGTGCAATAACCATAACAGGTGATGCCACCACAATGGTATAAGCCCTAGTGCCAGAAAACGGACCACCGCTTCCGGATGCATCAGTAGCCCTGATCGTAAAATTAAACGTTCCAGATGAAGTAGGCGTACCCGATAAAGTCCCTGTTGAACCATTGAGCGACAAACCTATGGGCACCGTACCCGAACTAACTGCGAAAGAATATGGCGCAGTACCCCCACTCCCAGAAAAGGTTTGGCTATAGGCAACACCTACCGTAGCGCCAGGCGCTGATACAGGGTTCACGGTTATGGTTGGTGCAAGGGTAGTAAAGCTAAGCTGACTCCCGTAACTGGTGCCCTGGCTATTAATGGCATAAGCCCTAAAGTAGATAGTGGTATTAAAAGGCAAAGAACCAACAGTACCATTAAAGGTTCCCGTGCCACTACCCATGGTTACTTTATTATTGGCCGTAGTTGGATTTACGGTGGTAGACCATACAATGCCCCTTTCGGTTACGGCAGCACCACCATCGGCAGTAACGTTGCCACCTAAAGTAGCCGTATTCGAAGTAATTGCCGTGGCCGCGGTTGAAGCTACAACTGGAGCAGTTTCAGTTCCGGCCACAACGCCGACACTGATATCATCAATCCAATACCGGTTATTGGCTTTAAATAGTATACTTACTTGGGTAACTGTTAAATTTTTGACGTAGCTTTTCCCGCTTGTAGTATAAGTACCTCCGCCAACCGGCGTATTGTCAACCTCCACCTCAGGCGCACCTACGGTTTTGGCATAGGTAATTTCATAAAAAGGCGGAATACCCGGAAAAGCCCCAACATAACTGTTTATACTCTCTTGTCTTACAAAAAAACCATAAAACTGAAAAGGCTGCCCATCGGCACGCTCCAACACAAAAGTATCGCCTCCAGAGCCGTCTTTTTGCAAAGAAGCGCTATTGCCGTTTCCATTGGTAGGACTATTGCTAAAGCCGCCGTTGCAACAGCTTGTTAATTTATAAGCCACGCCACCAATGGTAATGTTGGCCTGTGTATTCCAAATAGAGCCTGCCGGTTGCGATATCACAGAACCTGCATCGAAATTATAGGTGGTCTGTGCCCGAGAAACAAAGATAGTTCCAAGCAAAAGCAACCACATCAAGACGAATCTTAAAAAGTAGATTTTCTTCATAAGAAATGGATTTTACTAATAAAAAAGAGGGATTGAGCGTTGAACATTTTGATGATTTTAGGGAAATAATCCATTAAATTTAGCTGATTATTTCCGTTTAGATTAAATCATTACCGTAATGTTCATGTTACAAAACAATAAGTTACAGCCAAGAGCTGACATTAACCTCACAAATGATAAAATAAGGCAAATTACAAAGGCATTTTGAGACATTCGTCAACAAAATACTATCTTTGAAAACATGAATACTTACCTGATCAAAAACGCCACCCTTGTTAATGAAGGCCAACAACAAATTGCCGATGTTTTCATCAAAAATGGATTAATAGCAAAAATTGGACAAGGCTTAAGCGCAGCCGGAGCGGAAGAAATTAATGCCGAAGGGCTTTACCTCTTGCCGGGCATGATCGATGACCAGGTACACTTCAGAGAACCGGGGCTAACCCATAAGGCCGATATCTTTACCGAAAGCATGGCCGCCGTGGCGGGAGGCATAACCTCTTTTATGGAAATGCCCAACACCGTTCCAAACACCCTGACCCAAGAATTGCTAGCGGATAAATATGCCATAGCCGCACAAAGCTCTTTGGCCAACTATTCTTTTTACATGGGTGCCAGCAACGACAATATTGAGGAAGTACTGAAAACCAACCCTAAGGAAGTTTGCGGCGTTAAGGTTTTCATGGGCTCATCAACCGGAAACATGTTGGTAGACAACGAACAAACCCTTGAAAATATCTTCAGCAAAGCACCGATGCTGGTGGCCACGCATTGCGAAGACGAGCAAACCATCCGCGAAAACATGACGGCCTTTAAAGCCAAATATGGCGATGATATCACCATCGAAATGCACCCGCTGATCCGTAGCGCCGAAGCCTGTTACAAATCCTCCTCACTGGCGGTCGAATTGGCCAAACGCTACCAAACCCGCCTACACATCCTCCATATTTCGACGGCTAGGGAAGTAGCGCTTTTTGATGCCATAACCCCACTCCAAGACAAAAAAATTACCGCCGAAGCCTGTGTGCACCATCTTTGGTTTAATGATCAGGATTATGCCAGCAAGGGAAACTTCATCAAGTGGAATCCAGCGGTTAAAACGGCTGCCGACCAAGCGGGCATTTTGCAGGGCCTGCTCGACAACCATATCGACGTGATCGCTACCGACCATGCGCCACATACACTCGACGAAAAAAGACAGCCTTACCTGCAGGCGCCATCTGGTGGACCATTGGTACAGCATGCCCTGCCTGCACTATTGGAAATGCACCTGCAAGGTAAAATCAGCCTAGAAAAAATCGTGGAAAAAACCGCGCACAACGTAGCCATTTGTTTCGACATTGAAAAAAGAGGCTACATCAGGGAAGGCTATTGGGCCGATTTGGTATTGGTTGACCTGAACGACCCCTTTAAGGTAACGCCATTGAATGTGTTCTATAAATGTGGCTGGTCGCCTTTTGATGGAGAAACTTTTAGGGCCAGCATAACCCATACTTTTGTTTCGGGCAACCTGGCTTACCACAAAGGCAAATTTACCACCAGCGAAACCGGAAAAAGACTGAGTTTTGCCAGAAGCTAAAACTTGGTTAATCGGCATGAGGCCTTAAATTAGCATAAGAAATGGTTTCAAAGCAACTTCGCCTAACT
>JBCNPG010000129.1:0-7118 GCA_039593445.1 Pedobacter sp. | reverse complement strand
AAGAGGGTAAAGTAGCCGTTCCGTCGAGAATTCTGTTAGATACTTTAAAGACTTTGCCGGACCAGCCAATCTCTTTCAACATCGACGATAATTCGTTTGCCATTGAGATCAGTGCCGGAGACGGAAAATATAAACTAAGTGGCGAAAACGGCGACGATTTTCCAAAAATCCCAGTCGTAGAAAATGCCTCTTCGGTAAACCTGCCAGCATCGGTTTTGACCGAAGCCATTACCAAAACCATCTTTGCGGTAAGCAACGACGAACTGCGTCCGGCAATGACTGGCGTTTACTGCCAGCTTTCGCCTCAGCACATTACTTTTGTGGCTACCGATGCCCATAAATTGGTGCGTTACCGCCGCATGGATAGCAAAGCCGATAAAGCTTCGTCGTTTATCCTGCCTAAAAAAGCGCTAACTCTGCTAAAGGCGGCTTTGCCAAGTACAGATGTAAACGTTTCGGTCGACTACAATGCGACAAGCGCTTTCTTCAAATTCGAAAATATCAATTTGGTTTGTCGCCTGATCGATGAGCGTTATCCAGATTACGAAGCGGTAATCCCTGCAAACAATCCAAACAAACTGGTGATTGACAGGGCTTTGTTCCTGAATACATTGCGTAGGGTAGTTATTTTTGCCAATAAAACCACGCATCAGGTTCGTTTAAAAATCAGTGGCAGCGAATTGAATATTTCTTCTGAAGATTTGGATTTTGCCAACGAAGCTCACGAGCGTTTGAGCTGCCAATATGAAGGCGAAGATTTGGAAATCGGTTTCAATGCCCGTTTCCTGATCGAAATGCTGAGCAATTTGAGCGGCGAGGAAGTAACCCTCGAGCTTTCAACGCCAAACCGTGCAGGTTTGCTTATTCCGCAAACCAATGATGAGAACGAAGACGTATTGATGCTGGTGATGCCGGTGATGCTGAACAACAGCTACTAGACTGAAAAGTTCAAAATTAATACAACGATAAATAATGGCTTGGTTTTTGACCGAGCCATTGTTGTATTACACTCACCCTAACCAAACTCTTGATGAAAACGATCTCTACTACCTTAAATAGGACATCATTTTATTTGGGCCTGCTTTTTTTTGCTACAGTTTTGTGTCTGTTTTCCTGTAAAAAGGACGATGTGCCTGGCGCTGCCGAGGTGAAGGGTGAAGCCAAGGTGAAAATGATTAATGCCTCCAATAAGTCGAGTCAGGTTGATTTTTATTTAGATGATACAAAAATAAATGTTGTAGCGCTTAACGCCGGACAGGTAAGCGATTATGTAAAGGTACAGTCGGGCGTTAAAAATGCTTATGTGGCCGTTGATGGCGTAACAGATGCGCCCACTTCATTTAATTTTGTACCTACATTGTCGTACACTTCGTTTTATGTGGAAGACAAAGCGGGTAAGGGAGAAGTACTGACCTTTGAAGATAATTTGGGCGCAACAGAAGCCGGTAAGGCTAAAGTGCGCATCATTAATTTGGGGCCTTCATTTTCCAATGCCCTTAATGTAAACCTGGCCGGAGGTGTTTTATTGGTTAACTCCTTGCCTTTTAAAGAAGCATCCGGCTATTTCTCTGTCGAGACAGGCATAGACCTTAATATTTCTGTTTTGGGTAGCGGTGCAAACAAAACCATTTCGGGCTCTGAATTTGAAGCGGGTAAAATCTATACCATTTGGATCAATGGTGCTTCAAACGCCACCTTAAAAATCAATAAGGTAATTTATAATTAATAATTTCTAAAAAATACGCGGTTATCAAAAGCAGATGCCTATTTTTGGGCAAAAATCAGATATTTTGGAATTACTGCAACAACTCTTGGATTTTATTCTGCACATTGATAAGCATCTTGCCGACATTGTAAACGAATATCATACTTTAACATACCTTATCCTTTTCCTTATTATTTTTGCCGAAACCGGTTTTGTGGTTACGCCGTTTTTGCCAGGCGATTCACTGCTTTTTGCTACAGGCGCATTAATTGCCGGAGATAAAACCGACCTGAATATCTGGCTCATGATGATCATCCTGATCGCAGCGGCTATTTTGGGCAATACGCTTAATTATAAACTGGGCAGCGTGCTTGGTGCAGGTGTATTTAAAGAGAAAAACAAGATACTTAAACTTGAATATTACCATCAATCGCACGAATTTTTTGAAAAGCATGGTGGAAAAGCCATTATTTTCAGCCGTTTTTTGCCTATTTTCAGAACAATAGCCCCTTTTGTTGCCGGTATTGCCAAAATGCCTTTTGGCAGGTTTACTACTTTCAATATCGTGGGTGGTGTATCATGGATTTTTAGTCTGTTGTTTGCAGGTTATTTATTGGGCCAAATTCCATGGTTCAAGGCAAACTTCGACATTGTGGTGGTGCTGATTGCCGTAGTTACTTTCTTCCCGGCCATTTATGCGGCCATAAGGAGCAGGTTTAAATCCAAAGCCACCAAGGAAGAAACAGTAGCTAGCGAAGATTAAAATTCGCGGCCAATAATCCGTCCTTCTTTATATTTTTTGGCTTCGAGTTCGGCAGCTTGCCTTTCTTCGGCACTTGGTTCTGTTTTAACCAGGTTTTTAAGCGTCGGCTGTCCGGCGTCTACCCAGGCCGAATACCAAAAAGAACCTACAGCCAAGATGGCTGCCCGCATCTGTTTTTCAACCATGCCTTGCATGCGGTCTTGATAGGCCTTGGCATAAATGGGCGAGTACTGCTTTGCAATGGTGCCATTATGCTCGTTAAAGCTGTATTTTTGGTCTGAGGGAAATTCGGCGTTCAGCTCGGCTTCAAACCTCAATACCGTGTCAACCAGCAAATGACTGTGTTTGACTATAGCCCATGCATTTTTTAAGGGGTCGTTAAGGTAACTGGCTTTCCCCACCGCCAGTTTGTAGTTTTTGGCAAACAATTCCGGAATCCTGCTTTCCCAAAAGGCATGCAGGCCAACTTGATTGGTTAGTTGCCCGTTATGGTTGGCCGTGGTATGCAGGGGTACATGGGCATCGGCAATGTAATGGCCCAAATCGGCCGAGTATTTCAGGATTTTTATGGAATCACGAAGCTGAAAGGCCTTGACCAAAGCATAATAGCTGCGTTGGATCTGCCAGGGAACGATACCGTTTTCGTTGAGTTTCCGCTGTCCATATTTGGCTAAGGCATCCTTAAACTTCTCCGGAATGCTGTCTACATGAGCTTCATAATTTTCTACGTCGAGATAATGCCGGGGCGCTTCCAGCGTATCGATATACCTGCGCTTGTCTGGTCCGACAGCCTGTTCGGTCAGGTATTGATGCGCAGCCTTGTAGAAGCCCAGCATTTCGGGAGGCAAGGTAAATATGGCGAGTTGGTTGATGCGCCGGTGGGCAAAAAAGCCCCATGAGGTACACAATAGCAAAGGGATGATCAACGCGAGCGTAAACGTTAATCTTTTCATACCTCAATATACCAATATTTATAAGATTTTTAAAACCTTAATCATCAAGCAAGGCTATAAAAGCCTGTGCAAATGCTCTGAGCTGTTGGATGGTGGGTTCGTCTGTAAGCGTGCCATTAACGTCGAATTTGCTTTTGATTCCGGGTATCAGCAGGGTAGTGGCCGAAGTAAATCTGGCTTCTACCGTACTCATCACCAGTTGCAGTTCTTCATGGGCTTTTTGGCCGGAAGCCGATGCCGTAATCAGCCCGGTAGGTTTTTGCGAGAACAAAGTTGTAGACACGCACCACTCGATGGCATTTTTTAATGATCCCGGTAGGCTGAAGACATATTCTGGCGTACAGATGAGCAAAGCATCGGCATGCTCAATCAGCTTTCTAAAGGCAACGATTTCTTGGGGAGGGTTTTCGGTGTCAAGATCGGGATTAAAATGTGGCAGGTTCCCTATGCCTTCAAAAATGTGTATATCGAACTGAGGTGCAACTTGCTCGGCAAAAGCTTTGACCAGGTTGAGGTTGGAAGAATTGGCTCTTGTGCTGCCGATGATGGCTAATATATTTTTACGATTATCCATCAAATCAAAATCTTTTCAAAGCAAACGCTGTTGTCGATGCCGATATATTGTCCGTAGTTGGGGATAATTTGGTAGCCGTTTTTCTGGTAAAGCGCAACCGCTTCCTCCTGGCGTTTGCCGGTTTCGAGCACGCATTTTGTATAGCCTAGCGATTTGGCCCAGCTTTCGAGCTCATGCAAAATCAGCGATGCAATGCCTTCGCCTCGGCTTTCGGGCTTTACATACATCCGTTTCACCTCCATGGCTTGTGCCGAGAAGGCCTTGATGGCGCCACATCCCACCGGCACCTCATCACGGTAAGCTACCATAACATGCTTAATGCTGTCTGTTTTGTTGTATTGGGCGTAAAAGGCATGTTCGTTGCCGTCTTTTTCGCTTAAATAAGCGTCGAGGGCTTTAACCAATTGCTGAAAATCGGGGTGCTTGGAATCGGTTTGGATGCAGTTTGTCATAAAATAAGGTTACCTATTGCGGTTGGCGTGATTTTTCATGTGGGGAATACGAAGAACCAAAATAATGACTAAAAGGCTAATAAACAAAGGCGATTCAACCAATTATCCATTGCATGCCAGGAAGTTCAATTTTTTGTCTTTTGGCTGTTTGGCCTAGAAGAATGCACAGATAAACTTAACTTAGGTCATACCGGAAACAATCGCTAAACAATCGCGATAAATTAATCATTTCTTAACCAAACTTTTTCGTCTGCTTTTTCAAATGCAAAACAGCAGTCAGTTCCATGAAAAAAATGAAACAAATGAACGTGGCGGGTTTGAGTCTTGTTGTTGGCTTGGCGCTCATCATTACGCAGAGTGCTTTTTCGTTGAGCAAGGTAAGGGCCGAGTACAAATACATCAATACCGGCGTGCATTACATTAAGGTTGATGATGCCGATATAAGCGGCTGTTCGTGGGTAAGCAGTCCATATTACTGTGCGGTAGAAACGAATACGGATATGGGAGCCAGTTTTGCTTTTAGCCAATTGGGTTCGAGCGGCGCAACACCGATACCTGGCGCTTCGCTTTCGGTTTACGAGCAGTAACCCCACAAAAAAAGGGAAGACAACTCAGCTGTCTTCCCTTTTCGATTAACTTGGTTAATTATTCGTCTATTTTTTTGCCCTTCATGGCTTGTCCAACAGCCATATCCATCAATCGCTCGGCAAAAGGCCTGGTAAATTCGTTCAGTTCGTCGGCTTTCTTCAGGATGAGGTCTTTTTCTCCTTCGGCCAATGCGGCTCTTAATGCTTCAATATGGGCTTTGGTACTGTTGACTTCTGTTTCGCTCAAAATCTGCGAATTTTTGTCGATGAAGCGTTCGGCGGTATAAACCAATTGTTCGCCTTCGCTTTTGGCTTCGATAAGCATACGCTGTTCCACGTCGCTTTTGGCGTGCTCGATGCTGTCGATCAGCATTTTTTCAACGGTATCGTCGGTTAGGCCGTAGCTCGGCTTGATTTCTATTTCCTGTTTTACGCCCGAGCGCAGCTCGATAGCCTGCACGGTTAAGATGCCGTCGGCGTTCAGCAAAAAGTTGATGTCTACTTTTGGAAGTCCTGCTGGCATAGCCGGAATGCCTTTCAAATCAAATTCTGCCAGTTTGCGGTTCTCTTTTACCAGATCGCGCTCACCTTGGTAAACCGAAATTTTCATGTTTACCTGTCCGTCGATAGAAGTGGTGTACTGTCGGCCAGCCTTGGTAGGCACTTTGCTGTTACGGGCAATGATTACGTCCATTAAACCGCCCATGGTTTCGATGCCCAATGACAGTGGCGTTACGTCTAGCAAGAGAATGTCCGAGCGATTTCCGGCTAAGATATCGGCCTGGATGGCAGCGCCTAGGGCTACTACTTCGTCGGGATTGATCTGGTCGTGGGGCTGGAGACTGAAGAAATTACTTACTGCCTGCTTTACAAAGGGTGTGCGGGTTGAGCCTCCCACCAAAACCACTTCGTCTATATCGCTTGCCTTTAAATGGGCATCGCTAAGGGCCTGTTGGCAACAGTTAATGGTTTCGGCTACCTTGGCTTCAATCAGTTTTTCGAAAGTCTGTCTGTCAAGCGTGCACCAGATCTCACCAAGTTTTTCGTTGTATAGGTTTTGCGTAGACAAGGCTTTTTTGGCGGCTTCGGCCTGCAGGCGCAAGGTTTGCATCAATACATTGTCTTGAGCTAGGACCTTGGCGTCCAGCTTATTTTTTTCGATCCAATAGTCCAAGATGGCACGGTCGAAATCGTCGCCTCCCAAAAACGTATTGCCATTGGTGGCAAGCACTTCAAAAATTCCATTCTGGATCTGCAGGATAGAAACGTCGAAAGTGCCTCCGCCCAAATCGTAAACGGCAATGGTTTTTTGTTGCGTAGGATCCAGGCCCAAGCCATAAGCCAAGCTGGCTGCGGTGGGTTCGTTTACTATGCGCAGCACGTCCAGCCCGGCTAATTTTCCGGCATCGCGGGTAGCCTGTCTTTGGCTGTCGTTAAAGTAGGCTGGCACAGTGATTACGGCGCGGTTTACCGGTGTTTTCAAGGCGTGTTCGGCCCTTGCTCTCAGTTCTTTCAAAATTTCGGCCGAAAGCTCGATAGGGGTATAGAATTTATTGCCGGCCTTGATTTTTACCAAAGCATCGGTATCATCGTCGATAATTTTGTAGCTGAAAATATCCTGATGACTGGCTACGTCCTTGTAGGAGCGGCCCAACAGGCGTTTTACAGAAAAAATGGTATTGGCGGGATCGGTGGTTAAAAAAGCCTTGGCTTCGTTGCCTACTTCGGCGTCGCCGTGTTCGTTAAAATGCACAACCGACGGTACCAAAACGCCTTTGCCGGTATCGTTGATCACCTGTGGCTGCTTGTCTGGATTGATGAATGCAACCAAACTGTTGGTGGTGCCCAAATCGATGCCTACAATAATTTCTTCCTGTTGCAGGGAACCTGTTGCCAGGTTGATGGATATTTTTGCCATGGCGCAAATTTACGGAGTTTCTAGCTTAGTATTGTTGTAATGTTGTAAAGTTGAGGTGGGAATGGGGCATTGTTGTGTAGGGTTGCCGAATTGAGGTTGAAAAATTGGGGTGCTTTAAGCCTTGGACTTTCAGCCTTTAGCTTAGTATTGTTGTAATGTTGTAAAG
>JBCNPG010000128.1:0-7193 GCA_039593445.1 Pedobacter sp. | reverse complement strand
CTAACAAACCACGGATGGTATAAGCCTGAGCCGTTTGATCATTGATGAGCTTAGAGTATTTCTTAAAGGTTTCGTAGTCTTTTCTACGGGTTGCGTTTTGCAACAAGTGGATGGTTTCTGGGTTGAACAAGTGCTTTTCGCCCCTTCTTCTCCATTTATAGGTACCACCCGCCGAAAGCAAGTGCTCCGGTTGTGTTTGTGGCCCAAAACTGCGGCGGTGCTTGATTAAGGTTTCGTAGGCGATTTCATCCAAGCCCAACCCACCGATACGTGACACAGCGCCGGTAAAATGCGTATTCACTACCTGCTCATTAATACCCAAGATTTCGAAAATCTGCGCGCCGTGGTACGATTGCAGAGTTGAGATTCCCATTTTAGAGAAAATCTTCAACAGGCCATTGTTGACGGCATAGATATAATTCGAAATCAGTTTTTCTGGCTTAAGACCGCTTTCCTTATCGAAATGGCTAATGGTTTCCAAAGCCAGGTATGGATTTACTGCAGTAGCTCCAAAACCAATCAGGGTAGCGAAATGGTGAACTTCCCAAACATCGCCAGCCTCTACCACAATGCCTACCGCACCGCGATAGCCTTTCCTAATCAGGTGATGATGTACCGCTGAAACTGCCAATAATGATGGAATGGCCGCATGTTCGGAGTCGATCGCCCTGTCAGAAAGCACGATTACTTGAAAACCGTCTTCTACGGCATCAACCGCATAACGGCACAAACGGTCTAGGGCTTTAGCCATCGATCCTGGCTTGTCGTTAGCCCTGAAATAGGTCTGCAAGGTTTTCGACTGGAATAACCCGGTGTCGATACTTCGCAGTTTTTCAAGCTCCAGGTTGGTCAAAATCGGATGTTTGATGCCTACACAATGACACTGCATCTGGTTCTCTTCCAGCAAATTGCCGTTATTGCCCATAAATCCGGCCAAGCTCATTACTACTTTTTCGCGGATGGGGTCAATTGGCGGATTGGTTACCTGTGCAAACAACTGCTTGAAATAAGACGAAAGATGCTGAGGCTGTTTTGACAGGATAGCCAAAGGGGTATCGGTACCCATCGAACCAATTGCTTCCTTGCCTTCAATGGCCATAGGTTTAAGCAACAAGTCGATGTCTTCGCGGGTATAGCCGAAAACCTGCTGGTATTTGAAAATTGAATCCTGCGACAAATTGGTAAACATGAGTCTTGGCTCGGGCAATTCTTCCAATTTGATCTGGTATTGGTTGATCCAGTCGGCATAAGGCCTACGGCCACATACCTGCTTCTTGATCTCTTCGTCGCTGATGATACGGCCCTGCTCCATATCCACCACGAACATTTTACCAGGCGTTAAACGCCCTTTTTCGATAATGGTACTCTGATCGATTGCCAAAGCACCCGATTCAGAAGCCATAATAACACGGTCGTCGCTGGTTAGCGCATAGCGCGACGGACGCAGGCCATTACGGTCTAGGGTAGCACCGATCAGGTTTCCATCGGTAAAGGCAATCGCCGCCGGACCATCCCATGGCTCCATCAGTGAAGCATGGAACTGGTAGAAGGCCTTTTTAATCGGATCCATATCTTCGTTGCCATCCCAAGCTTCCGGAATGAGCATCATTAATACGTGTGGCAATGAACGTCCTGCATGCAGCAGAAGTTCCACCACATTATCCAAACAGCCCGAATCCGACTGGGTTTCGTCGATAACCGGCAATATCATGTTCAGCTCTTCTGGCGTAAAGTACGGCGATGTAAATGATTTTACACTCGACCTGAACCAGTTCAGGTTGCCTTGCAAGGTGTTGATCTCGCCATTGTGGGCAATGAACCTGAACGGCTGTGCCAAGCGCCACGATGGAAAAGTATTGGTGGCAAAACGCGAATGTACCAGTCCGAAGGCTGATACCATGCGCTTATCGCTCAGTTCCGTAAAATAGGTACGCACCTGCAAAGAGGTGAGCTGACCTTTATAGATAATGGTACGCGAAGAAAAAGAAGCAATATAGAAATCCTGCTTGCTGCCTGCTACGGTACTGTAAATGGTTTTGGTTAAATAGGTTTTGAGCACGAACAGCTTGCGTTCGAAATCGGCGCCTTCGGCAATTTGATAAGGCCGCGCCACAAATACCTGTTCAATTTCCGGTTCTACCGAAAGGGCCATGTTGCCGATATCGGTGGTATCTACCTGAACCTTTCTAAAGCCCAGTACTTCGAGGCCCAGTTTTTCGGCTGTGCGGTAAATAATTTCCCTGCATTCTTCTCGGGCTCTGATTTCTTTGGGCAAAAAGAGCATCCCTACGCCATAATCGCCGTAGGCCGGCAAGCTGAAGCCGGTTTTTAAACATTCGTCGAAAAGGAATTCGTGCGGAACTTGAATCATGATTCCGGCACCGTCTCCCGTATTAGGCTCGGCACCGCAAGCACCCCTGTGGTCTAGGTTCTCAAGAATGGTAATCGCATCCGAGATAATCTGATGAGATTTACGCCCCTTCACGTGGGCAACGAAGCCTATCCCGCAGGCATCGTGCTCAAAGCTTTCACGATACAATCCTTGTGGTTCATTCAAGTTTTTCATCTGGTTTGAGTTAGTGTATATGAAACACTAAGATAGCGAAAAAGAGCGTCAAATTAAGTTATCAGCAATATTTTTAGGAATTATATATATATTATTCAATTTACGGGGTTTTAATTATCAAATTGATTACTGAAATCGTTTTCATTTATCAAATTCGTAATACAATATTTAATATTTATGCATAATAAGGTTACAATGGGTGGCTGTGGCAAATTTTGGAGCTGGTTAAAAAATCATTAAATTCAAATTACTATTAATCAATCAGATACCGTTTTTCTCAAAAATAAACGCTTTTCCCTTTTGAAAAACGGCTGCATTTGCTACCTTTGTGCCGGGCAAGTCTTTTACGATCAGCTCCCTTTGAACTCCCCCAGGTTGGGAACAAAGCAAGGGTAGAAGGTTGTAGCGGTGCGATAAAAGTTGCTTGCCCTTTTTTTTACCCCTAACCCCCTGAAGGGGCGACACAAATCAGGGTTCTTCTCATCATAATTTTCCTTTTCAGGATTTAGGTACTATGAAATTTTTTATCGATACCGCCAATTTAGACCAGATTAAAGAAGCACAAGATTTAGGCATTTTAGACGGAGTAACCACCAACCCTAGTCTGATGGCCAAGGAAGGCATTTCTGGCGATGCCAATGTGATTGCACACTATAAAACTATTTGCGACATTGTTGACGACAATGTGAGCGCCGAAGTAATTGCTACCGATTTTGAAGGCATTGTTAAAGAAGGCGAGGCTTTGGCCGCCCTTAACCCAAAAATCGTAGTGAAGGTGCCAATGATCAAAGACGGCATCAAAGCCATCAAATATTTTTCTGGCAAAGGCATCAGAACCAACTGCACGTTGATCTTCTCTCCTGGCCAAGCTTTATTGGCGGCCAAAGCTGGTGCAACTTATGTTTCTCCTTTCTTGGGGCGTTTGGATGATATTTCTACCGACGGCTTGCAGTTGATTGAAGATATCCGTTTGATTTTTGACAACTATGGCTACCCTACCCAAATTTTGGCCGCTTCTATCCGCGGACCATTGCATATTGTAAATTGTGCCAAATTGGGTGCCGATGTTATTACTGCACCTTTAGCCGCCATTACAGCCTTGCTAAAACACCCTTTAACAGATACAGGCTTGGCTACTTTCTTGGCCGACCACGCCAAAGCAAACGCAAAATAATTAGCAAAGATCATTATAAAATAAAAGCCTCGATAGTTCGGGGCTTTTTTGTTAGGTAAGTTTATGATTGAACCGCAAATGGAAAAATTCTCGCAAAGTTTCTGAGCAATGCAAAACATTACAGTAAGGATATAAATTAAGAATCGGCCCAAATTATTTTGTAATCTTCCATTCTTTCGAATCGTACAGTTGAAGGAAATTTACAACCCATTAATTCAAGATCCAAAGAAAAACCAATACCATCCATTTGGGCTTGAGTAAAATCAATATTTTGCATTTGGTTAGTGAACCTCCTTTTATTGATTTGATTAAAAATCAAATTTGGTTCATATTCATTCTTTGAATGCTTTCTGAACCAAGGGCTCTTTACTTTTCCGTAAAAAGTACAATCCTCAAATCTGCTTCCATCAAAATCACAGCCACATAAATTACAATCTTCGAATAAGCAATTTTTGAAAACAGGGAAACTAGACTTCGTTTCATTCAATAAACTTTTAATGAACTTTACATTTTTGAAACTGCCAGATTTCTTGCCACTTCTGATGTTCAAATAAGAATAAGTTAATCGTGAGCTTTTAAAGATTACATCTTCAAATTCACAATTTACGCATTTGAGTTGCCCACAATTTGCATGGTTGAAGATGACATTCCTAAAACTACAGTGCTTAAATTTGGTTACTTGTATGTCTGAGTAGGTAAAATCAATATTTTCTAGCTTAAGATGTTTTAGTGTTAGACTACTTCCAACATAACTTTTGAATTTCCCTTTGTATAGATAGTCTGTATATTCCTTTGGAAAGCTTATCCCTCTTAAATCGATCATCCCATTAAACATTGGAATGCCAGAAATATCAGCAAGATTTCTACCTTTTTTAAGGGTTTCAATTACTAGACCATAAATAACAATCCAATGATCGATATTGGTCCATCTATCAATCAAATATTGTTTTGTTTCTCTCACTTGGATTGATTATTTGTATAAATTGATTTTACAAAATATTAATTATAGAATTAGTAGACATATAGTTGGTCAAAACCCTTAGAATGGCTTAGGGTTCTCAGGTGGTAAACGACTAAGGCTTCCAATTTAACTCAACAGTACAGCTTTTACTTTGTCATAATCGATTTGCTCATCAGGTTTGATAAGGATGCCCTTCACTCCTGCTCCGTTGGCGGCCTCCACATCTCGGGGCTTATCGCCAATCATTACAGATTGTGCTGGATCGATGTCAAAAGTAGCAATCGCTTCTAAAAGCATTCCTGATAATGGTTTACGGCAATTACATGGCTCAGAAACCGTTGGATGATGTGGACAATGATAAGCTTTGGTAATTTTGGCACCCTGTGCTTCAAAAGCTTCGAACAAAACCTGATGCATCTGGGCCAAGGTTTCTTCTGTGTAGCGATTAAGGGCAATGCCTCCCTGATTGGTAATGACAATCAACAGATAACCTTCGTCATAGAAGCGTTTAAGTGGCGGGATCTGGTATTCCAAAACCTCAAAGTCTTCCATCCTGCAGATATAATCATAAATCTCATGGTTCAATACGCCGTCGCGGTCCAAAAAAATCGCTTTGTTTTTCATCTGTCCTAAGTTGTTTTCAGTGGTGATGAAACCACCATGATTTGTTCATTCCAATGTTATATTGAAATCATGGTGGTTTCATGATGCAAATATCTAAAATATTGGCTCTTTTCAGGCTTGTCAACTCATCAAAAAAAATTACCTTTAATCCTTAAACCTTATCCAAATGAGCAAAGAAGAATTTAAGCCTTTTGTACCTGCCGAAAGCAAGGTAGCAGAATTTACAATCAAGTCGATTTTACTAGGTTGTATTGCCGGGATTATTTTTGGCGCAGCCACCGTTTACCTGGCCCTGAAAGCTGGACTAACTGTTTCGGCCTCTATCCCTATTGCGGTTCTGGCCATTACCTTGGGCAAAAAGTTCTTCAAGACCACCATTTTAGAGAATAATATTATTCAAACTACGGGTTCTGCTGGCGAGTCGATTGCCGCAGGCGTGGTTTTTACCTTGCCGGGTTTCTTGTTTTTAAGTACCGGTATGGGTGGCCAAAGTTCGGGCGAAGCCTTTTTCAACTACATGACCATTTTGATTTTGGCCATTTTGGGAGGCATCTTGGGAACTTTGATGATGATTCCCTTGCGGAGGTCGCTCATTGTAAAAGAACATGAAAATCTGCCCTATCCAGAAGGTACGGCTTGCGCTTCGGTATTGCAGGCCGGCGAAAAAGGTGGCAGCTTTGCCCGTACCGCATTTTGGGGATTGGGCTTTTCCTTAGCATACGCCTTATTACAAAAAGTATTTCACGTGGTAGCCGAGGCACCAACCTGGGCTTCGCGACAAGCCAACAAGTTTCTGCCATCGGCACAAGTAAGCGGCGAGATTACACCCGAATACATGGGCGTTGGTTACATCATCGGACCAAAAATTGCCGGCGTATTGGTGGCTGGCGGCGTATTGGCCTGGCTAGCGCTGATACCCTTGCTTTCAACCCTGATCGACCCTTTAACAGCAGCCAAACAATTGGTAAAATTGGGATTATTGGCCGATTTGAATAAAGCTGGAGGCATGGGTGGCTGGGATCCGATTACGCATACCTTTGCCGATTATCCACGTGCCATTTATCAGGCCTTCGTGAAACAGATTGGCGCCGGCGCAGTGGCTGCTGGTGGATTTATTACTTTATTAAAAACTATTCCTACCATCATCTCTTCTTTCAGGGAAAGCTTAGGTTCCATTAAAGAAGGAAAATCTGGCCGTGAAGTTAAACGTACCGACCGCGATTTATCGATCAAACTGGTTGGCATTGGTAGTCTAGTCTTGATTTTGTTGATGGCCATCCTGCCTCAAATTCCTGGCGACAGTATCGTTAACAAATTGCTGATTGGTGTGCTGGTGATTGTGTTCGGGGCTTTCTTTGTAACGGTATCGAGCCGGATTGTAGGCTTGATCGGCTCGAGCAACAACCCGATTTCGGGGATGACCATTGCCACGATTATGGGTACCTGTTTGGTGTTTATTGCTGTGGGCTGGACCGGAAAGCTTTACGAACCTATGGCGCTGGTTGTTGGTGGCATGATCTGTATTGCTGCAGCGAATGCGGGTGCTACTTCGCAGGACTTAAAAACAGGCTATCTCATTGGTGCTACGCCAAAATATCAGCAGATCGCCTTGTTTATTGGTGCGATTGTTTCTTCCATCGTGATTGGTGTAACTGTTCGTATACTCGATACCCCAACGGCCGAAATGCTGAAACAAGGCATTCACCATGCCATTGGAACAGAAACCTACGCAGCGCCTCAAGCTACGTTAATGGCCACCCTGATTAAAGGTATGCTCTCGTTCAACCTCGATTGGCAATATGTTTTGGTAGGCGTATTCATCGCCATTACTATTGAATTGTGTGGCATTAATGCGCTTTCTTTTGCGG
>JBCNPG010000127.1:0-7341 GCA_039593445.1 Pedobacter sp. | reverse complement strand
GTCGCGATAGCCGTGGCGACAGAAGCGGAAGCAAACGCAGGTCGTAGACCCAAGCTTATAAAAAACAAAAACCCGATCATTCAGTTGACCGGGTTTTTTTATGCCTAATTTTCTTTTGGCCTGTCTTTAATTTCACTGGCCTTCAGGTAAACTTTAGCGCCTTTCTTGTTTACGTAATATTTCTTGTTATTCCCGTCGATGTACACATTAGAACCATCGGGAGCCATTTTGCCTTTGTAAGTCTCGTCGGCTACTTTCGAAGCGCCCTTAACCGCCACCTCGGCCGTTTTGTTGCCCACGCTTTTTGCGCCTTTTTCTACGGCCTTGCCGGTTTTACTCAGCGCCTTGCCCACTTTGGTCTTCTTCTCCTGCTTTTCTTGCGCTACAGCGGTAAAAGTAACCGAAGCAATCATTGCCATGGCCGTTAGGCCAATTAAATACTTTCTTTTCATGGTACGTTATTTTAACTAAAAACAAGGCAAAGCGCACTTTGTTTTGAAAAATCAGCTAGCGACCGAAAGCGTATGGAAAACAGCCCTGCAGAAGCCAATGCTGCTTTAAAAACGTTAAGCGATCATATGAGGCAGTAAACAGTGGCAAGGCGGATCATTGTATTTTTGTTAGCTGCTTAGCCAAATAATCGTTCATTGCAGCGTTTACCAATTCATGACCGTCATCAAAAACATGGATGTTCGGAACGGCAAGCAAAGTACTGAACCGTTCGCCAATTTTGCTCGGAAAAAGCTTGTCTTTTTTGCCAAAATAAAAATGGCAATCGATGTTGTACGTATTGATTGCCTGGGCAATGCGTTTGCGGCTAAACTTAAGCTTGGCGTAATAGGTGATGGTATTGTAACAGGTAAGCCTGGTTTCGGTAGTACCAAATTCTGCCTTCAATATCCGATGGAGGGCTTCGTCAACGTAATTAAGCTTCAATAGCAGACTTAAGCAAAAGGCAATTACTTTGGGACTATAGACCAATTGGTGAAAGATCCTGTTCACCACAAAATTGTCCCCGCCCAGCCTCAACAGCTTATTGGGCTCTATGCCATCAGGCGCTATCAGGTAGGCAGCCGAAATCCGATGCGGCAGGTTGTCGATTAAACAAAAGGCCATTCTGGTACCGAGGCTATAAGATAGCAAAGCTACTTTTTCAGTCTGGGAAAATTCGGAATCGATAAATTGACCGATATGGGAGGCAAATTCCTTGGCATTCAACCCTTTTCGGATGTGATGAACCGAATTATTGTTAAGGCAGGTTTGACCATGAAAAAAAAGGTCAAAACTGATGATCCGGTATCGCGACCCAAAAGCATCTTCAAGCACCTTAAACTGGGTACCACGCATACCAAAACCATGAAACGCCAGTAAGACTTCCTGACCGTTTCCATACTCGTGGTAATGCAGGCGACTTGAGCCGGTATTAAAAAAAGGCATATTTAGTTCAGTTTTTCGGTAAGCAGGCGCATTTCGATATGTGGCGAATGGTTTTCGTACAAAACGGCATAAACTGCCCTCGCTATGGGCATATCTACCTTGTACTTTTTGTTGATGTGGTGCATGCAGCTCGAGGCGTAATAAACCTCAGCTACCATATTCATTTCGAGCTGGGCCGATTTTACCGTATAGCCTTTCCCAATCATGTTGCCAAAGGTACGGTTGCGACTGAACTGCGAATAGGCCGTTACCAATAAATCGCCCAAATAAGCCGATTCCTTGATATCCCGATCAATGGGATGAACGGCATCTACAAAATCCTTGATTTCGCGTATGGCATTAGAAATGAGCACGGCCTGGAAATTATCGCCGTAGCCTACGCCATGGCAAATACCACTGGCCACCGCATAGATGTTTTTTAAAACCGCCGCATATTCGGTTCCGAAAATATCGTCGGACACATTGGTTTTGATATACCTGGTGCCCAGTAATTTGGCAAAATAATCGGCTTGGGCCACATCTGTACTAGCTATGGTCAGGTACGACAGCTTTTCGAGTGCCACTTCTTCGGCATGGCAAGGTCCGCTGATGACCAAAATATCGTTTAAAGGCACCTCGAACTTCTGGTGCATAAATTCGCCAATGATCAGGTTTTCATCTGGTACAATCCCCTTAATGGCCGATACGATTTTCTTGCCTTTCAAATCGGCGGGACTTACGCCCTGCAAGCTCTCTTTTAAAAAGGCCGCCGGCACATTAAGCACCAGGTAATCGGCCTGCCGGATAATGGCATTGATATCAGACGAAATATTGTTGGCCGGAACCTTGATCTCGACAGAGCTCAGGTAGTTGGGATTATGTTTAAACGCCTTGATATGGGCGATGGCCTCTTCATTGCGCATCCACCAGAAGATTTCCTTCTCCGAGAAATTGTCAGACAGCATCTTAATGATAGCTGTAGCCCAACTTCCGCCACCAATCATTGCAATTTTAGGTATCATAAGCGATTAAGAGTTATGGTTCTAACGAACTTAAGCAAAACTGTGCTAAAGACAAAAGGTTTAAAGCAAATGCCTAATGCACGTACTTTAAACCTTATCTTTTTCAAAAATACCTAATTATTGCGAGTTTGGGAACTTACTTTTTCCCGTCGGTGCTAAATAGCTTATCCTTAGTGGTTTTTTCTACTTTCAAACCGTCAGACAATTTGTTTTGGATGGCCGAGTATGGACCAGAAACAATTTCCTGATTGGCTTTAAGGCCCGATTTTACGATGATATACTGATCGTTTTGGATGCCCGTGGTTACTTCAGCCTTTTTAACCGTGCTGGTCTTGCTATCGAAAAGATATACGTATTGTTTGATCTTTTTATCGTTGAGCTTGGCCTTCTGCTTATCGGCATTCTGGTCGTTGCCGCTGGTCATAGGATCGGTCGACTTGTCTTTTTCGCTGGTAAACACGGCCTGGATCGGAACAGCTAAACCGGTTACCGATTCGCTTTCGATATCAACTGTAGCTGATAGGCCCGGCCTGAACGGCGAAGGCAAATCTTTGGCACCGCCTTTCACTTGGCTATACGAGTCTGGCAATAAACGCACCTTAACCGAGAAGTTGGTTACCTGATCTACCGATGAAGAAGTAGTGGTACCTACGCTGGTTGACGAACTGGCGATCTCGGTTACAATGCCCCTGAATTTTTTATCGGCAAAGGCATCAACCTCGATTACGGCGCTATCGCCAACGTTTACGCGGTTGATGTCGTTTTCATTTACATCCACGTTAACTTCCATGGTATTTAAGTTCGAAATACGCATGATTTCGGTACCCGCCATTTGCGAAGTACCCAAGATACGGTCGCCCAACTCGATAGATAGCTTAGAAACTACGCCATCAACCGGCGAGTAAATGGTTGTTTTGGCCAAATTGGCTCCTGCTTCTTTTACGTTGGCACCCGACTGCTCCAAGCCGAATTTGGCCCCAGTTACATTTTCTTTGGCGCTTGCCAAATTTGCTTTGGCAGTAAGATAGGCTGCTTTGGCCGCATCGAATTCCGAAGCAGAAATTACTTTTTTGTTGTATAGCTCAACGTTACGTTTATAAGTAGCCTCGGCATTGACAAAATTGGCCTGGTTTTGGGCCAAAGCCTGCTCAGAAGCGGCAACAGCTGCTTTTTGCGAGTTGTATGAAGCAACAGCACGTTCGTAGCCTGATTGCAATACGTCTGGTCTTACTTTACAAAGCAATTGGCCTTTTTTAACCACATCGCCTTCTTTTACGAGAAGTTCGGTTACCTCTCCAGAAACTTCAGAGCTCAATTTAACTTCTACTTCGGGCTGTATTTTGCCACTAGCGGTTACGGTTTCAACAACTCTTTTGTCGCCTGCTTTCTCAACGGTTACCTTTTCTATTTGTTTTCCACCAATAAGGCCGGTCATTTTTGCCACTACAATGAGTACAACTAATATACCGACGCCAATTAAAATGTGCTTAAGTTTCATAATTATGGATAAGTAATGTTTGTTTTCGGGTTAAAATATAATCTGTTTGCCCAAATAGTAGTCGATCACCTTCGACCTGAACAACAAGTCGTATTTAGCCTGGATCATGTCTATTTCGGCTTTGTTTTTATTGGTTAAAGCGGTGCTGTAGTCTAGAGAGTTCACCAAGCCCACGTTGTAGCGTTGCTCAATTACATAATAGGCATCTTTTTGGGCCTGGAATGCATTGGCAGTTGATTGATAGCGGCTTTCTGCGGCTTTCAAATCGGCAACTGCCTGATAGATTACTTTATTCAAATTGTTTTTGGCCAGTTGCTCCTGTGTTTCGGTCTGCATCAGGTTGATCTGTGCTCTTTTTACGCCATATCTTGCTTGAAGTCCATTGAAAATAGGAACCGACAGGCTCAAGCTTATGCCCTTTGAAATGTTGTTTTTCAACTGATTTTTAAAGCTTTCGTTGGGCAAAGTAGAATTGTAGTTATAGAAATAGGTAGACCCATAGCTCGCCCCAAAAGAGACACGTGGATACAAACTTGCCTTGGCTACATTGACGCCGATCTTTGCAGCAGCCGTTCTTTGGGCACCTAATCTGATGTCAGGGAAATTGTTTAGCGCCTTTTGATAAATAGCCTCGGCATCTTCGCTTGCGCCCGACTGCGTAAAGCTTTCAATTGAAGGGGCTTGAACATCGTATTTGGTAGAAGATGGGATATCCATCAGCTGTGCCAAGGTTAGGTAAGAGATGGTAAGCGTATTCAATGCACTGGTTACATTCAGCTCGGCCGTAGCCACCTGCGATTTGGCTTGTGATAAATCGGCCAAAGTCTTGTTGCCCACTTCCAATAGCTGTTGTTGCTGGTTGAGCTGCTGCTTGGCTACCGTCAATTGCTCCTCAGCGGTTTTCAGGAAGTCTTTGTTGTACAAAATCTGCAGGTATGAAGTAATTACTTGCAAAATGAGGTCGTTCTTTACTTTTTCCGTATTGGTTTTATCGGCATCAAGCAACAATTTGTTCTGTTTGATCTGATTGAGTTTCGAGAAGCCGTTGAATACATCAACCCCTGCATTAAGGCCTGGGCTAAAGTTGTAGTTCTGCGTATTTTGGTACAAACCAGATGCGGTTTGGTTACGTCCCCAACCCATGCTTTGGCTGACACTTCCATTTAAGCTTGGAGCAATAGCCAATTTAGATTGCTTTAAAGTTACATCTGATAGGCTCTCTGAAAATTGTGACTGTTTAACCTGAAGGTTGTTTTTCAGGGTATTTTCTACCGCTTGCTTTATCGTAATTACTTCTTGAGCATCGGCTTTTTGGCCCAGTCCAAGCATCGCGACGAAGGAGAAAATAAAAGTAAGCTTTGCTAAAGAGCTGTAATTGGCAACTTGTTTCATAAAAATTTGTTTCACAATAATAAATAAACAATTAATCGAATTTTGTAAATTTTTAAGTACAGCCTAAATGTTTACTTTTGGACATGTTCCTGGTTAAATCTCCACTGCTGCTCAAATGGTATTACCCATCTTTAACATGGAACAAGTCCCGCTCGGAAAAAATTGTTTATTTAACCTTTGACGACGGACCTATACCCAATGTTACAGACTTTGTATTAAATACTTTAAAAAGCTATGGCATAAAGGCCACTTTTTTTTGCATTGGCGACAATATCATAAAGCATCCCGCTATTTTTGAGCGTCTTAAAAACGAGGGGCACGCCATCGGAAACCATACCTTTAACCATTTGAAAGGCTGGAAAACCGACGACAAAACCTATATTGACAATTGGCAGCAGTGCCAGCAACTTACCCAAACGCTTCTTTTCAGGCCGCCTTATGGCAGGATCAAAAAGAGCCAGATCAGCAAGTTGCAGTCTTTAGTTCGCAATTCCCCTATTGTGGCTGCTGGCGAACAATCTTCAGCCGGAAGATTTCCAACTGCCAACCAAGAACTGCAAATCGTAATGTGGGACGTGCTCAGTGGCGATTTCGACGTGACGCTAAGTCCTGAAAAATGCTATCAGAATGTAATTCGCAATACAAAAAACGGGGCCATCATTGTTTTTCACGATAGCTTAAAAGCCTTTGACCGTTTGCAATATGCCTTACCCAAAACCATCCAGTATTTGAGCGATAAAGGTTACCAATTTGGTACGCTGTGAAGCGAACAGCCCAAAGCCAAGTTTATGCCAAAGCAAAAACGTACACTCAATAACCTGAATAACAACTAATTAAACTCTTTATTTTTTGATCTACTGTTCATAAATGCACAAAAACGTTCGATAACGTACACCTTCGGAGTTTGGAAACTTCGCAATTCCATTCGGGTGTTCAAACATTGAGCTTGAAGCTTTATCAGATCAGGCAAATGAAAGCCAAGCTTCCCGCTACCTTCGCGCCCATCAAGCTATTTAGAATATTTCCAAATAATATTAGGAGATACAGATGATACCTTTAAGCCTATTTTTTTTGTAAATTCGCTACCAATTAGACGAATAGATTACCTTTTAACACCAATTATCAATGGCTTTTGATATAGAAATGATTAAAAAGGTGTATGCAAACTTTGGCGGTCGTGTAGAGGCGGCCCGTAAAGTGGTTGGCAGGCCTTTAACACTTTCAGAAAAAATATTATACGCACACCTTTGGGATGGCAATGCCAATACGGCATTTGTTCGCGGTACTGATTATGTAGATTTTGCTCCAGACAGGGTAGCCATGCAGGATGCAACGGCGCAGATGGCACTTTTGCAGTTTATGCAAGCCGGCAGGCCAAAAGTTGCGGTTCCTTCTACAGTACATTGCGACCACTTGATCACCGCCAAATCGGGTGCCGAGATCGATTTGCCTCACGCAAAAACTGAAAGTGCCGAAGTTTTCGATTTCTTGTCTTCAGTATCTAACAAATACGGCATTGGTTTCTGGAAACCAGGTGCAGGTATCATCCACCAAGTGGTTTTAGAAAACTACGCCTTCCCAGGCGGTATGATGATTGGTACCGATAGCCACACCGTAAATGCCGGTGGTTTGGGCATGGTTGCTATTGGCGTAGGCGGTGCCGATGCCTGCGACGTGATGGCCGGATTACCTTGGGAGCTTAAATTCCCTAAATTGATCGGTGTAAAATTAACCGGTAAATTGAGTGGCTGGACCTCGGCTAAAGACGTGATTTTAAAAGTAGCAGGTATCTTAACCGTAAAAGGCGGTACCGGAGCTATTGTTGAATATTTTGGCGAAGGTGCAGAAAACCTGAGCTGTACCGGTAAGGGCACCATCTGTAACATGGGTGCAGAAATTGGCGCTACTACTTCTACCTTTGGCTACGACGCCAGCATGGAGCGTTATTTACGCGCCACCAACCGTGCAGAAGTAGCTGATTTGGCCAACGGCATTGCCACACACCTAACCGGC
>JBCNPG010000126.1:0-7375 GCA_039593445.1 Pedobacter sp. | reverse complement strand
GTTGTTTTGCCCAGCGAATAACCTAAGACCTAAAGCAAATCAAGCAGGTCTTTTTTAGTCAGCGATTTAAAAATAGAGCTCTCCACTTTAATGAGGTTACTCGCCAAGTCTTTTTTGGTTTCCTGCAAAAGCATGATTTTTTCTTCGATCGTATCTGGACAAATGAGGCGTACCGCCATCACATTCTGATGTTGCCCAATCCGATAAGCCCTATCAATGGCCTGGGTTTCTACCGCTGGGTTCCACCAAGGATCGATCAGGTAAACATAACCGGCCTGCGTGAGATTTAAGCCTACGCCCCCGGCTTTCAGGCTGATGAGAAATACCCTCACCTCGTCGTTCTGCTGAAACGAATTCACCATGGCCTCGCGATTCTTGGTTTCGCCCGTAAGATAGGCAAACGAAATATTTCGCTGCTCCAGCTCGGCTTTCACGAGCTCTAGCATGCCCACAAACTGCGAAAACACCAAAATTTTATGATAGGGTGATTTGCTGGAGAGCTGCTCAAGCAATACGTCCATCTTGGCAGAGGCATCGCCATAATATTTCTCTTTGCTCAGCAAGGCTGGCGAATTGCAGATCTGTCTGAGCTTGGTAATGCCCTGCAATACGTGCATGCTGCTTTTTTGCAATTCGTCTTCGGCGGTCCCCATCAGATAATCCCTGATTTCCGTTCGGCAACTTTCATAGATCTCTCGTTGCTGCTTGCCCATTTCACAGTAGATCACCATTTCTGTTTTATCGGGAAGCTCTTTAGCCACCTGCTCCTTGGTACGCCTCAGCACAAATGGATTGATGCGGTTCTGCAGTTCCAAGGCCCGCTTCTTTTCCTTAAATTGATCAATCGGGATCGAATACAGTCTTTTAAATTGCTCCCTGCTGCCCAGCAAACCCGGACAGGCAAAGGAAAGTTGCCCATATAAATCGAAGGTGTTGTTTTCGATGGGCGTTCCGGTCATCACGATTTTATTGCGCGACCTCAATAAGCGGGCAGCTTTATAGCGTTGCGAATCAGGGTTTTTAATGGCCTGCGATTCGTCGAGGATGATATAATTGAAGTAATAATCCTTCAACCAGCGCACATCGGTTAGCAAGGTGCCGTAAGAAGTAAGGATGATTTGGTACGAATCAAACTCATTGACCAGCTTGGCGCGGTCGGCACCATAAATGGTCAGCACATTTAGCGTTGGGGCAAACTTTTTGATCTCCTGTTGCCAGTTGAATACCAGCGAGGCAGGCACGACAACCAGGTTGGTATTCTGCGCTGTTTTTTCTTGCTGAGCCAGGATAAAGGCCAGCACCTGTAGCGTTTTGCCCAAACCCATATCGTCGGCCAAACAAGCTCCAAAATTAAATCCGTCCAGAAAATTAAGCCAGTTCAGTCCCTCACGCTGATACTCGCGCAAATTGGCTCGCAGGGCCTTGGGCACCTCAATGCGCTCAATGGCATCGAAAGAAGCCAGCTTGGAGCGGTATAGTTTGATGCGCTCACGGCTCTCCAAATCCAACTGTTCGGTTTCATACAATGATTCGACCAAGCTAAAGTTGACGTTCGGAGTCCTCAGCACCTCTCCTACAGCTTCGCCGCCGCAAAAATATCCTTCTAGGCGCTGCAGCCAGTCGTCAGGTAGCATTCCATAGCTGCCATCATCCAGCACCACAAACTTATTCTTGTTCCTGATTGATTTATGCAGATGCTTAAGCGATACGGTTTGCTGGTTGAATTTCACTTTGATGGCGGTTTCAAACCAATCGATACCGCTGATCACGTTAATGGAGATTTCGGCCTGATGCTGGCTCAGCTTATTGCCTTTCAGCTCGTTAAAGCCCAAAATAACGATTCCCATGCTTCTCCAAGCCTCAAATGCCTCGAGAAACCAGCTAGGCTCCAAGAAATGCTTGCGGTGCATGTAAAAGCAATCGGCGTGCCTTTGCTCGGCAAATTCCGTTGCCTGCTCCATGAAATAAGGGTGCGATTTGGCAATAGTGGTGATGAACTGAAGCTCTTTTTCCCGATCTCTGTCAAGCGTAAACAATTTGCCTCTTTTGTCTTTGCCTTGGATCTGTTTTTGCGAAATAACGGGTATTTCCAGGTTGCCATATTTCATGACGGGCGTAAGCAATACAAAATCTTCCGATTCAGACAAATACACCAACTGTTCGTTATCCAGGTCAAACCCCTGTTCGATGCGCTGCTTTTCGGTGGCAGGCTTGAGGTAGGCATAATTGATCTTGACCTTCTCTTCCAGCACCGACAATATTTTTTCCTGGAAGGTTTCGTAGGCTTCACGCTCGAGCACCAGGTTGTTCCGGTGCTGCTTAAAAAATTCGATGATGTTCAGAAAGCTGGGATTTCCAACCAGATGCAAGCGCTTGTTGAGCCTCACAAAATAGCGGTAATGCAGTTCGATGGCCTCCATCGGGTAAGCCTTGCCTTCTACATGCATCTTGCCCGAAATGGCAAAACTATCACCCCTTTCGTCAATGTCCAACTCCAAGTCGGGTTTGAGCAGGGAGAAGCTTGCGGGCAATATGGAACCGGCCGTAATGGAAGCCGATTTTTTCTCGTCGAGCACATAGCAGTCGAGCTTTAAGGGATTGGCAATAACCGCTTTAAGCGCTTCGAGGTCTGATTCGACTTTGCCTTCGTCGTAATTGTTTTTGAAACGCGACAAGCCGGCCAAAAACCTGATTTCCTCTTGCTGCTCAGCCTTCCAGATCCTATCCATTGGATCGACAAACACAAAAGGGTTTTTGAGCTTGCCATTCTTGGCTTTTTCGGCAACGATGAGGTCGATCACCAAGTGTCTGTAAAACCGATGCCTGCTAAACACCAGGGCCATTTCCCTGTGGTCGGGCAAAGGCGGGTGCCTAGGCTTGCCTTGCAGTACGGGTATCAGTTTATCGTAATCGACATGGGTTGGGTTAAGGTCCTCTTTTTCCATCGGGCCTTAAAGATAAAAACAATAAGCACGATTAAGTGTGGCATATCCAAAAAATCGGGCAAAAACTTACTAACATATTTAGCAACACCCAGTCAAACACTATATAATTTAGTTAAATTTGCAATATGAGCCACCACGACTTGCCCAATGTCATTGCCGATCAGGTATTTGAGTTTATCGAATACACCAACCAATCTATTTTCCTGACCGGAAAAGCCGGAACGGGAAAAACAACCCTGCTCAAGCGGATTAAAAATAACAGTTCTAAAAAAATGGTAGTGGTTGCTCCTACCGGTGTGGCGGCCATGAACGCCAAGGGCACGACCATCAATTCCTTTTTCCAGTTGCCTCCAGGTTCCTTTTTTCCGGGCGACATCAGTTTGCAGAACCTGCAGGCGGGCATCAGCTCCATCCAGTCGATCGTTAGTGGACTAAGCTACACCAAAGACAAGCTCAAGCTGTTTAACGAATTGGAATTGCTGGTGATCGACGAGGTTTCCATGGTGCGCTGCGATGTATTGGATGTGGTGGATGCCGTACTGCGCTCGGTAAGAAGAAACAACCTGCCCTTTGGTGGCCTGCAGGTGCTGCTCATCGGCGATTTATACCAGCTTCCGCCCGTAAGCAAGCAGGAAGAATGGGCCTTTTTGAGCAGGGCTTATCCATCGCCCTACTTTTTCGATTCGCTGGTTATCCGCAAACACCCGGTGCTGCAGCTGGAACTGACCACGGTTTTCAGGCAAACGGAAGAGGCTTTTATTCGAATTCTAAACGCCATCCGCAACAACCAAATCGACGATGAGAGCTTAAAATTGCTTAATGAGCGCTACGATCCAACGTTTAAAGGCCAAAACGACATCAATCCGATCATCATTACCTCGCACAATGCCGAAGCCAACCTCATCAATAAGGAAAAATTGGCCGAACTGCCCGGCGAGATCTATACGGCCAATGCCGAAATCAATGGCGAATTCAAGGATTTAGGCATACAAGCCGAAACAGAACTGCAGCTTAAAGTTGGGGCGCAGGTGATGTTCATTAAAAACGATACCGGCGAAAACCGGCGGTTTTACAACGGTAAAATCGGGAAGATAAAATCGATTGACCAGGGTGAAATCTATGTAGCTTTTCCAGATGAGGAGCCCCTCTTACTGGAAAAAAGTTCCTGGCAGTCGTTCGAATACAAAATAGGCGATGATGATGCGATTGCGCAGCAACAGGTTGGCGAATTTTCGCAATACCCTGTCAAATTGGCTTGGGCGGTAACCATCCACAAAAGCCAGGGGTTAACGTTCGACCATGCCGTAATCGATGCCGGGAAATCGTTTGTTGCCGGTCAGGTATATGTGGCGCTGAGCCGTGTACGCACCCTAAATGGACTCATCCTGAAATCAAAAATCAACAAGGATAGCTTAAGGTCGAACAGAGAAGTACTGGCCTATTTGCAACCCGTACCACCCGAGGCATTGACCAGCCTGATGCTCAAAGCCAAAGAACAATTCATGCTTCAAATGGTACTGGAGCATTTTTCTTTCCGCCTTATTGCCCAGGAACTTGAGCTCATGAATAACGATGCCACTATTGGCCAAGCCAACATTCCCTTGCTCAAGGTACAGCTACAGGAGCTCCAGACATCGCTTAATATGCTCATGCAACTTTTAGACAAGTTTTGGCTCCAGGTTAGGCAATTGCATGAACAGCATGGCTTTGCAGGCCAATCGACCATCCAATCGAGAATAGAATCGGCGAAGGACTATTTCACCAAAGAACTAACCACCAAACTGCTCAATCCGGCGCTGAAGATGATCCGGGTGAAGCCCAAAAACAAAATCCAGCAACAGGTTCAGCATCAATTCCAAAAGCTGAGGCAACAAATAGAAAACAAAATCACGCTCATGCACATCGGCTCTGACTTGTTAAAAGAACCTCTAAAAGCTGATGATTATACCAGCTGGATTGCAAAGCACAGAAAACAACAAGCCGTAGTGCAGGATTCAGCAGGCGCACAACAAGTGGTTAGGCTGGAGTTGTTTTAGGAGACTGGATTAAGTTAATAAAACTTGCTTAAACCAAGCTCAACAGATCAAAAGCAAGCGGTATTCGCCTTCGTTTTCCTGAGGGGCTCGATGTACGCAGGGCAATACTTGTTGCTCAGGATGGTCGACCGCCAATTTCCAAAGGTGGCCTAAGCGTAGGTTTAAAGGTTTGGCGTCAGGTTGGGGCCGGTAATGCAAATCGAAAAAATGTTCTTTCAAGAAGCTTTCAAACTCCTTTTCTGGTCCATCATACAAGTCCCGCAGTTTTTGCCTGACCTCGGGAATTAAAATTTGCTGTGTTGCCTGATCGTTCGGCAGGATATCGCTTGCGGCGCCATAATAAGTACATAGAAAGGTATCCGTAGCCACAGGCGAGCGATCTACATGATAAGAATACACATCCGTGGAGATGAAATCCAACATTTCGTCACGCTCGTAGTTTTTGAGCAGATTGAGCACGGGCGACAGACCTAAAGCTCCCAACAACTTTAAATCTTCCAATATCGTTGCCCTGGCTATGGCTCCTTTTGTAGATAAGCTCAAGGCCATAAGCTCTTCCACCGCAATCTCCGTAACGTTTTCTTTCAATTGGAGTTTGGAAACGACCTCCTCAAAATCTCCAGTTAAATTCCTTTTCCAGCAAATGGCATTAATGGAACCTCGAAATTCCGTATCGATCAATGCCTCGAACGAGGAAACCACTCCTACCTGGCTGCTATCGGCAAATCTGCTGTTCATGTTTTAAATCCAGTTGCCAAAGCTATTAAAAAGAATGGTTGGTTACGACTTTGATTAAGCCTGGCGTAAGAGATAGAAACTCAAAAGCCACTTATTTCACAAGTGGCTTTCGATTTCATTGACCATCTCCAAATGGGTGGTTCACAATATTTGTACTTGGATTTTATACTACTACAGTATATCCAGATCAGAAGCGACGTAAAAGCTTGGAACCAGCGGACGAAAACCTGTCCATCTTCTCAGTTTAGTGCTATCCATGGTCCCCTCAAAAGGATCATTTAATACTGTAGGTGCGTTATGGAATATGTCATCTGCCTTGCCAACAGACTCTGCAAGTTCATATAAGGTGATGGGCGCATCATCAGCAATGTTGAATATTTGACCATTTAATCCATCCAATTGCAGCAATAACATCAAACCCTGCGCAACATCTAAATGGTGCACCATGTGCATTCTATATCCGGCAGGGCGCCCCCATTTTTTGAGTATCGGCATAATTTCTTCAATATGCGGATCTTTGTCGCCATATACAAAACCCAAACGCAGTATCCTTACGTCTAAATTCATAGCCAGCAATTCTTGTTCGGCAGCTATTTTACTGGCCGCATAAGCCCTTGGGTCATTTATATTCACTACATCGTTTTCTTTTGCCGGATGACCGTAGCCCGAACCATACACATTACTGGTACTTACAAAAACAAATCGTTTTACACCGGCATCAACTGCCGCATTGGCTAGAGCTATGGTACCTGAATGATTGGTTTTAATAATGCCCTCGTCATCTGTAAAGGTTCTGAATAAGGCTGCCAGATGAATAACCGCATCTATGCCTTCTACCGCCGCTGGCAGGCTTTCTGGTTCAAACAAATCGCCAACTACATATTTGGTGCCTGGAATGGCCTGTGCGGCATTCCGTATCAATATCGTAACATCATAGCCCTTGGCTATTAGGCGGGGAACAAACCTGCTCCCTACTTTTCCTGTTGCTCCTGTAACTAAAATTTTCATTCCCCAAAGTTCGCGCAAAAGACCGCATCGGTTAAATGATTATCAAACCAATAACTATAATTTTCAAACCTTCCGAATGGAACTAGGGGTGTTGCCGGTTAGCCGTTTGAAAAAGTTATTGAAATAGGCGGGATAGGAAAAACCTAAGGCGTAGGCAATCTCTGATACGCTCCAGTCTGTATGTTGCAAAAGCGCTTTAGCTTCTGTGGCCATACGCATGGCGATATGTACAGAGGTGGACTTGCCCGTGATGGCTTTCACGGCACGGTTAAGGTAGTTTACATGCACGGCAAGCGAAGAAGCAAAATCCTGGGCTGTCCGCAGTTGGAGTACATCTGTGGTATGCTCAATCGGGAACTGTTTTTCAAGCATATCCAAAAACATATGCGTTATACGGCTGGTGCCATTTTTTTCGGCAGACCTATACTGAGGAGGCTGTATCCTTAAGGCTTCGTGAATTAGTAGCGCAATGCAATTTTTGATCAGCTCTGCCTTATGGTCATAGTCCCCTTCATAAGTCGCCACCATTTTCTGGAAAACATGATCAATAAAAGCTGCTTGGTTGCTGTCTATGGGAATTACCGGGTTTTCTTCAACATTGAACAAGGGCGAGTCTCTTAATTCTCGATTGCTCATGAATGTTTCGGT
>JBCNPG010000125.1:0-7378 GCA_039593445.1 Pedobacter sp. | reverse complement strand
ACATGAAAAAAGCACATGATGATTAACGCAAGTGCCCTCAGTATGATGTGAAAGAAAACAGCCATATACGAATCGCCTTTTTTGAGGCGCGCTTTTACCGCAAAAGGCAGGGAAAGACCAACAATAAACAGAAATGCCGGAAAAATAAGATCAGAGAAGCCCATGCCATCGTAATCGGCGGCGGTATGTTCGATCCATTTCGGAATACGGTCTACGCCTGCCACATCGTTCACAAAAATCATCAGGAACATGGTGATGGCCCTTAAAACATCGATAGAGAGAATACGTTGTGGGAGCTGTTTCATACGCGTTAATTTTTTGCTGCCCAGAAAATGGCGTTTTTAAAGATGAGCTTATAAGCTTCATTATCGAACAAATCAGGGCCATGGCCCATAAAAATGTAGACGTTTTTGGCTGCAATCTTCGGGTTGGACCAAATTACCGGATGATCGCCCATTTTGGTTTTGGTATCGGGTTCATAGCTCGATTCGTCAACATTGGCAATTACTTCTACGTTTGGCCGCGGACTTTGATCGTAGGTGTACCACTCTTCTTTTTTAATGACAAAAGGATTGGCCACCCCTTTCATAATGGGATGGTTAGGCTTTTCGATGCGAACCGTGCCTGAGGCAAACCCAGGAATGTAGTTTTTGAAGGTAATGCCTCCCATAAAGTCGGAGAACCACTTCCACAAAGGATAGCCATCAAACTCGCCGAGCAAAGTAGCGTGGTGAAAACCGATCCACCCCGACCCTTTCTTTTGCATTACGTATTTCTCAAAGGCCGTTGCCGCAGTTGGCGTCCAAGCGTAAGGCGGGTAATCCAATTGGATAAACAAACGGTATTGCTTCAGAAAATCGTCATTGATCTTTTCGGTGTTCTGGATGTAATCAACCCTAAAATTGCTGTCGAGCGCCAATTGATTGAGCCAAAGCTTGGCACGTTCGGAATATTTAACGTGGTTGCCCCCATTCTCCGACAATACCAACACCTTGAACCTGCTCTGAGGCTGTGCAAAAGCGAGTATTGGCAATAGTGCCAAGAGCCAGATCAACATACGCATCGAGTGTTTCATACATTTATTTTTAGGAGATCTCGGATCGATGTCCGGGATGACGCTTTAAAAAATTAATCAATCTTTCTTACTTGCAATGCATTGAGCACAGGTTTTCCCTTTACGCTTTTAAAAGTCAGGCGTATTCCTTTATCATCAGCTACCAGGCATTCGAATTTCCTTTGAACGCTATTGGCTATACCATAGGTGGAGGCCAGGTTCAGGTTTTTGATAATCTGTTTACCATTTAAATATACGTCGAAAATACGCTGTTCGGGCACTTCCTTATTGGCCGATTTACTGGCCTCGATCAGGCTATCCAGGTTGTACGGCAATACCGATTGGATGCCGTTGCCCATCAGTTCGGCAAAGTGCAACACGACTTCGTATTTTCCTTTGGGTACATCCAGCTGATAGCCATCTAGACCTACCAATTGGCTTTGGTAAACGGGATCGTTAAAAGTGCCACGGATATTTTTGTCGCTGCCATAAGCTTGGCGACCACTATTTTTGATTTTGAAAGGCTCGCCTCCCAAACTGCCCCACGAACCCGCTTTGTAGGCTTGGCTTGGCAACCAGATTTCCTTTTGCTGGAAATCGATAAACTGACGTTGGCTACCCAAGCAGATATTGATGGCTTTAAAAGCAATGTTCTTTTGCGTAAAAACATCGGGTTGCAAGGTAAAGTGGATCGAAGTTTTGTCTTCCAATTTTTGGCCTTGATGCATAGCGATAGCCCTAATTTCGTTGATTCCGTTTTTAAAGGACACGTTCCAGTTGCTCAACCGCTCTTTAACCGCTTGGCTGCCCAGGCTTTTGCCGTTCACAAGAAGCGTTACGCTATCGGTATTGCTGATTACTTGTAAAGGTTGTTCCAAAGTAGTGCCATTGGCAGGTGCAACCCCGCCCCTGATGGTCCACGAACCATCGCCTATTTTAAGGAAAGGCTGTCTGCCAAAATGTGCCTTGTACAGGTAATAAGTGTTTTTGGCTTGCCTATCTAAGGTTAGCAAACCTTTGTTATTGATGTGGGGCATGGTTTCGTCGCGGGTTTCAGAGCTGAAATCGGACAGGTTCCAAGCGGCCGCTCCGGCCACAAAAGGCCTGCTCATGATCGCGCTGATATAGATTTGATGATACAGCATGCCATATTCCAAGCTCTTGTCGAACCTGATAGGTGCAAAGGCATGGATGCGCGGATCTACATCGGCGCCATACTCGGTAATGATCATGGGTTTATCGGGCATTTGCTGATGGATTTTATCCAGATTCGGCCCAAAATCTTCCGATTTGCCTCCGTACCAACCCTGGTACAGGTTCCAGCCAACAATCATCGGTATTTTGACCAAACCAGCTTTGGTATAGCCGTTTACATCGCCATGGTTAGACATCATGGTGTAGCGCGTAGGATCTGTTGTACGTGTAAGGTCTTCCAATTGCTGGGCCAAAGCCGCAATATTTTCGAGGTATTGCTGCTTTCTCGACTGATCGTTGTTGAATTTCATACGGAGCAGCACCTCGTTCATGTAAGCCCATATGATGATGCTGGGATGATTGTAATACTGCTTGATCATTTCTACCTGCATGTTTTTGCAATTGCGGGTAAAAGCTTCGGATTCTGTAATTTCGTTTACAATCGGAATTTCAACAGAAGTCAGGATTCCTAAACGATCGCAGGCATCTAAAACGGCCTGGTCTTGCGGATAATGGGCTACGCGCAGGAAATTACCTCCCATGCTTTTGAGCAGTTCTACATCTTTAACCTGTAAACGAGCTGGCACGGCATTGCCCATGCCTGCAAAATCCTGGTGGCGACTAGCGCCTATTAATTTAACAGCTTTCCCATTGAGCGAGAAACCCGTGTTGGCGTCAAAACTAAAAAATCGGAGGCCTACATTAGTCGTTACTTCATCTATCGTCTGCCCTGTTTTGGCATCCACGATACTGGTAATGGCCTTGTAGAGATATGGGCTTTCTGGCGACCATAAATTGGGGTTCTTTACCGAAAGCACTGGCAATGCAAATGAAAGGGTTTGTTTGGCATTGGCGACCACGGTAGTTTGGGTAGTCGCAATTTTCTTACCGCTCGCATCAATCAACGTGGCCAGCAGGTTTAAGTTCTTTTGATCGGCGGAGGCATTACTGAGGTTTCCATTGATGATAACCTCGGCTCCATTGGCCGACACCTTATCGGCATGCACATAAACGCCTTTGGTGGCATACTGGTCGTCTTGAAAATGTACGGCATCAGTAATCAATAGCGACACATTGCGGTACAAACCACCAAAAAAAGTAAAATCGGCAGTCAGCGGCGCAATGCTTTCATTGTAGGCATTGTCTACTTTTACCGCAATTTCGTCTGTTCCGTTAAATTTGAGATTGGTTAGAGGAACTGTAAAGGCAGTATAACCGCCAATATGGCTGCCTATTTTTTTACCGTTAAGGTAAACGGCGGTTTCTTGGTTGGCTGCTTCAAAATAAAGCGCCAGCTTTTTGTTTTTCCATTCGGGTTTGAGGTTCAGTTTTTTCTTGTACCAGCCAATGCCGCGGTAATAGCCTGGTTCATCGTCCATTACATCAAAAGCATTCCAGGTATGAGGCACATTGATGCTTGTCCATTTCAAACTGCCCAAGTTGGTGGCGTTGATTTGCCGGCCCGGATCTTTGGCAAACAACCAATTGGAATTAAGGCTAACATATTGCCTGGTTTCTTTTTTGCTCGACTGGGCTTGGACAAAAACAGGAAGGCAACTAGCCAGCAAAAGGACTAAACAGTAAATTCTCGAACGGGTAGATTGAAGCATTATCGCAAAAAATATAGTTAGCGTTCTGGCCTATTGCCAGGCCAGAACGCTTATGGCTATTAATAACCTGGGTTTTGTATCAGGGCTGGAACCCTGTTTAATTCAGTTTGATCTAAAGGGAAGAAATAGTTGGCCTCTTTAAAGACACGATTTGGATTGTTGGTAATCGGCACTTTTGCATACGTGTAGGTAGACCCGGTTTTGGTAATCTGCATACCCATCATTGTAAAGTTGAATTTCTCCATGGCCAATTTCCAGCGTCGCACATCGAAGAAGCGCATGCCTTCGTAGGCTAGCTCTACCTGGCGCTCGTTTTGGATCACTTCGCGCATTTCGGCTTGGCTCATGCCAGCTTTGAGGCCATATAAACCATCGGTTCCAGCCAAAATACCTGCCCTTTTTCTCAATAGCTTCAACTGGTCGTAAGCCGGAGTAATATTGCCTGCTTCGTTGCTGGCCTCGGCGTAGTTCAACATCACTTCAGCGTAGCGGATCAGGCCCCAAACCCTTTGTAGGGTTGGCCCGCCGTTGTTGGCAGTACCATCGTCCATCATTTTGCGCCAGTAATAGCCTGTGGCGTAAGTTAAACCAGCCTCGCCCGATTTGGTAGACCAGCCATCTTGTGTATTGATGTAGGTACTTACGGGTTGTTTGTTGCCCGTAGCATTGTTGAACCACAGCATTTGGTTCCAGATCACGGTATAGCCCAGGCGCGGATCACGGTTTACATATGGGTTAGCGGCATCGTAGCCTGTTGGATTGGTTGGCGATTTGATATCGGTTGTAATCGGCTTGCCATTGATGGTTCCAAACGCATCGACCAGGTTTTGCGACGGCATAGCCTGTGGCGTTGTTACTCCTCTCGAAACCGGCAACAATGCGCCCTCTAAGGTTTTGGAGCCCGCTGTCATTCCGTTAAGCAGGAATTCAGGATTTTTACGCAAGGTGAATACCTTGCCAAAACCCAAACCTGGAGTCGAATTGTCTTCGTAAAGGCCATAACCTTCGGCAGTTGCCGCATCCAATGCTTCTTTGGCAGCTGTTGCCGCCTTAACCCAGCGGTTGGCATCGTATGCCGCATAACCTACCACTTTCTTTTGTGCTTCGGTTTTGCCGATATTGCCTCCGTTGAACAAAGGACTGGCTGCAAACAATAAAACCCTCGATTTTAAAGCCTTGCAAGAAATACTGGTAATCCTGCCATAGTTTTGGGCATTGTAATTGGCCGGCAAATCGTTGGTAATGGCATCTAGCTCCGAAACAATGTAATTCACGCATTCTTCATAAGAATTACGTGGATTGTCAATGATGTCGTTTGGTCCGAACAACCTATCGCCAATAAGGGCCACGCCTCCGAAATGCTTGATCAGGATCGAGTAGTACCAAGCCCTTAAAAAGCGTGCTTCGGCCTTGGTTTGCTTTTTCATGGCGGCAGAAAAAGGTGATTTATCTACGTTCGACAAGAAAATATTGACCCTTCTGATATTGGCATACGGCTTATTGTAAGCCACGATGTAGGGATTTTGATTGGTGCCGCTTGAAACTACGGAAGCTAAGCTGCCACTGTAAATCACCACAAAAGGCTGGGTTACACCAAACAAACGGTGGTTACCCTCATCGCAGGCCTCGGCGGTACCTGCGGTAATACCACTTCCGTTTGGCGAATTATAATACCTCGAACTAAAATCGAAGAAGATATCAGAATAGATGCCAAACAAGAAATTACTGGTTTTGGCACTATCTGCAAAAGTGGTTTCCTCGTTCAGGTCGCTATTCAGTTGCGGATCGAGAATACTTGTTTTTTTGCATGAATAGATCATGGTTCCTACCACGACCATCAATACGCCTATAATTATCTTTTTCATATTCATTAAAATGAAACTTGTAGTCCTAAATTGTACACTTTGGTTTGAGGATAGAAATTGGCTCCATCGGTTCCAGAAACGTTCTCAGGGTCGGTATTGTAGATATTTTTCTCTTTAAGCGACCAAGTAAGCAGGTTATAGCCGTTTACATAGATCCTAGCACCCTGCAAGCCGATTTTATTCATAAATGGCTTAGGGAAGGAATATCCAAATTCGGCCGTTTTGATCCTCAAATAATCGCTGGCCTTGAACCAGTAATCTGATGGATTGGCTGCAGGGTCGTTCAGGTTGGTACCTGCCAAGCTCAAGCGTGGGAAGCTCGGATTGACACTGTTTTCTGGTGTCCAAGCCTGCTCGTGGATTTCCCTAAAGTTGTTCAGGCCCGGTCTGATGGCCTCGGCAGCCGATCTTCTGGCAAAATTCAAGGCGCTTTGTGCCGTTACCGTAAAACTGAAGTTTTTATAGTTGAAACCTACTGTTAAACCCATAATGGTATTAGGCAGGTTCGGATATTTCAACACGATCCTATCGTCTACGTTTACAATGCCATCGCCATTGGTGTCTTGATATTTCAAGTCGCCAGCCCTGGTGGTACCCACAGTTGGTTTAGGTACAGTTGGGTCGTCTATTTCGGCCTGCGTATAGTAGCCCAGGAAATGATAGCCCAAAATGCTGCCCATGGCCTTGCCGGTTAAAGCCTGATAATCGTAAGTTGGCTTAGGTTCGTCCATAAACAAAATCTTGTTTTTGGCTACAGAAATATTGCCGCTGATGTTGAATTCCAACTTGTTGATGCGTCCCAAATAGGTTACCTGTGCTTCCAAACCTCTATTGCTTACCCTGTTGATATTGGAAGGTGGCAGGTTGGAAATTCCAGAAATGTTAGACAACGTTCTTGAAGTGAGGATATCATAGCGATAGCGGTCAAACCAATCGGCCACGATTTTCAACTTGCCTTTGAACATATTGATATCGACCCCAATATTGGCCTGCTCCTCTTTTTCCCAGGTTGGGTACTGGGCCAAAGCTCCTTCCCGAATGCCTGTTATACCGGTATGATTCTCGCCAATGGAATAACTGCCGTCGTTCACATAGGTTGGGATATACGAATAGGCGAAGTTGCCGATATCATCGTTTCCGGTTCTACCAAACGAGCCTCTGATTTTAAACAGATCAATAAATTTGATATTGTTTTTGAAGAAAGGCTCTTCGGCCACGTTCCAACCCAATGATAGTGCCGGGAACAAGGCATATTGCTTATCTGAAATAAAAGCGCTAGAGCCGTTGTAGCCTGCATTAAATTCGATGAGGTAACGCATTTTGTAATCGTAACCAACCCTGAAGGTGAAACCTTTGAAGCCCTTTGGCTCGTCGGCATTGCTCACGTTATTTTGTTGGTTGTACAAAGCAAGTGCATAGGCATGGTGGCTGCCAAAAGTACGGTCGTAGTTTAACGAGCCTTGCCAATTTAAGCGCTTGTAGCTTGCATTGTTCGAATAAGATAAAGTTGGCAATCCAATCCTGTAAAAATTGGTATTGTAAATGGTATAAACTCCATTTGCAGGATTGTAATTGTAAGAAGGGAAATCGTTGGCCGTACCCCTGGTGAGGTTCCGGCTGAAGCCATAAGTAACATTAAAACCTAGTACGCCCTT
>JBCNPG010000124.1:0-7402 GCA_039593445.1 Pedobacter sp. | reverse complement strand
CGCCAAGCGCTGCAACCAGCCACTGCAATTTCGGGCCGCTGAAGCAGGGCCGCATTCGGGTCGTCGCTGTAAATGCTGATCGCAACAAACAGGTAAGCGGCGATGAAGATGATCGGCAAAACGGGATAAAGTTTCATGGTATAGATGGTACTTTTGTCAAGGTGTGCCGTAGTTTTGCGCAGGTAAAAAATAGTGGCCGCCGAAAAAGCCATGCCTATACTGTCTAAAAAAATCGTGTAATTGAGTATTTTGTCAAATGTCTTGGCGTAGAAAATGGTAAAAATCGAGATGATGGTAAAAACCGTCAGACTAACGATCATGACATCATGCTTCTTGGTTTTTTTGGCAAATATACCTGGCAATGCCCTTTCTTCGCCCATGGCATACATCGCCCTCGGGTTGCTCAATAGGTTCACGTTTACGTAGCCCAGCACCGAAAAATAGATCAGTACCGAGAGCAGTACAAAGCCTGCAGGGCCAAAAATCTGTCCGGCTAATATGGCGGCAATGCTTTCGGCACTTTTCAGCTGCTCAAAGCCGATCACTTTTACATACGCATAGTTAATGGCCAGGTAAAGCGTGATGATGATGCCCAGGCCCACGATGATAGCACGTGGAATAACTGTTTTGGCCTCTTTGGCTTCGCCCCCAAAATTGATGGTTTGCTGGTAGCCTCCAAAGCTGAATGAGACGGCGATTAAACAAAGGCCCAAAGCTTTGCCATAATCGGCCCATCCAGCCACCGTGCCTGTTGCGGTTTTAAATACCGAAGGGGCATTTGCGCTGGGGCTGCCAAAAAAAACGGCCGCAATCAAAGTCAAGACCATAACAATTTTGATCAGGGTTAGCACATTCTGTGTTTTCGAGCTGGTTTTGAGTCCCAGCAGATTGATGGCATAAAAAATAATGATGCTGATGGCGGCAATGAGAATGCGGTATTCTTGGGTTTGCAGCTCGGTGCTGAGGATCACCTTGCTGATATATTCGGCGCCAATGAGCGAAACGCCCGCAACCGATGCCGCATTAGAAACCACGATGATGCAGTTGATGGCAAAGGCAATGGAAGGGTGGTAGCATACCGAAAAAATTTTGTAATAGCCGCCCGTAACCGGATAGCGCGAACCGATTTCGGCATAGGTCAGTGCGCCACAAAGTGCCACAAAACCGCCTACGGCCCAGGCGGCAAAGAAAAGTTCCGGAATTTGTGCCTTGTTGGCCACGTTTACTGGTGTGCGAAAAATGCCCATTCCGATAACGAGGCTCACCACGATCATCGAAAGGTCAAAGAGAGAAAGCTGCTTTTTAGGTTGCATGCATTAAGTTTTGATGTTTGGAAGATAGGTATTTTAGCGTGGAGTACAAAGCGGAAAGGGGTTCTTGAGCATGAAAGCATAAAGACCAAAGCTTGAAGCAGGTTCTGTTATGCAACAACCGACCATTTAACAATGACCAGCCAATTCATAAACCAATGATGCTAATGCCTCATCAACTAATGCGCCGATGAAATGAAGCTCAACAACTGTGCAATTGTTGAAATCTAATGATTAAAACCCAATCAGATTTGATTAAATTTGTAGGAATGGAGAAACTCAAGGGTGCCATAAGGTATACCCTTGTGGCATATTTCCATTTCGCACCACCGCAGAGACGCATAAAACTGATAGAAATTATGGCAGAACCAATCTATAACGACGATAGTATACGTTCACTCGACTGGAAAGAGCACATTCGCTTGCGCCCAGGCATGTACATTGGTAAACTGGGCGATGGCTCGGCCCAAGACGATGGAATCTACGTATTGCTCAAGGAAATTGTAGACAACTCTATCGACGAATTTGTTATGGGCTCTGGCAAAACCATCGAAATTACGTTGTCAGACCATAAGGTGAACGTTCGTGATTATGGCCGTGGCATTCCGTTGGGCAAAGTGATCGATTGTGTGTCGAAAATCAATACCGGAGGTAAGTACGACAGCAACGCCTTCCA
This sequence comes from Pedobacter sp., assembly GCA_039593445.1. Taxonomy (GTDB): domain Bacteria; phylum Bacteroidota; class Bacteroidia; order Sphingobacteriales; family Sphingobacteriaceae; genus Pedobacter. Next base: position 5,416 of record JBCNPG010000124.1, on the reverse strand, counting down.
AAAATCGGTGGGTTTGAACGGGGTGGGTACCAAAGCGGTAAATGCTTTGTCGACCACTTTCACCGTACAGTCATACCGCGACGGCAAAACCAAGAAAGTAGAGTTTTCTAAAGGAGAGATCGTTGTAGATAACCCTATCATCGAAACCACGCAACGTAACGGCACGGCTATCACTTTCTATCCAGACGATACCATTTTCAGGAACTACCATTATATTCCCGATTTTGTGGAAAGCATGATCTGGAATTATGTTTTCCTGAATACCGGACTGACCATCAACTTCAACAACCAGAAATATTTTTCGGAGCGCGGACTTTACGACCTGCTTTCGAAAGAGAACAAACCCGAAGAAATCCGCTATCCGATTATCCACCTCAAAGGGCACGATATCGAAATTGCCATGACCCATGGTCAGCAGTATGGCGAAGATTACCACTCGTTTGTAAACGGACAGCATACTACCCAAGGCGGTACGCACCAGGCAGCCTTCAGGGAAGCTGTGGTTAAAACCATCCGCGAATTTTACAAAAAAGAGTTTGATGCGTCAGATGTGAGGGCATCCATAATTGCGGCCATCGCCATCAGGGTACAAGAGCCGGTGTTCGAATCGCAGACCAAAACCAAGTTGGGTTCGCAAAACATAGGGCCAGACGGGCCGTCGGTACGTACTTTCATCAACGATTTCGTCAAAAAGGAGCTCGACGACTATTTGCACAAGCATCCCGATGTAGCTGATGCTTTGCTAAAAAGGATTTTACAATCGGAGCGCGAGCGTAAAGATATTGCCGGTATCAAAAAACTGGCCAACGACCGCGCCAAAAAAGCATCTTTGCACAATAAGAAATTAAGGGATTGCAAAATCCACTTCAACAGCACGCACGATAGGCGGTACGAAACCACGCTTTTCATTACCGAGGGCGATTCGGCTTCGGGATCAATCACCAAATCGAGAGACGTAGAATGCCAGGCCGTATTCAGCTTAAAAGGCAAGCCGCTCAACTGCTACGAGCTCACGAAAAAAGTAGTGTATGAGAATGAAGAATTTAACCTGTTGCAACACGCGTTGAATATTGAAGACGGTTTGGAAGGCTTGCATTACAACAATATCGTTATTGCTACCGATGCCGACGTGGATGGCATGCACATCCGTTTGTTGATGATGACTTTCTTTTTGCAGTTCTTCCCAGACTTGGTTAAGGCCGGGCATGTTTACATCCTGCAAACGCCGCTGTTCAGGGTGCGCAACAAGAAGGAAACCATTTACTGCTATAGCGAAGAAGAACGCAAGGAGGCCATCGCCAAATTGGGCGCAAGACCAGAAATTACACGTTTTAAGGGCTTGGGCGAGATTTCGCCCGACGAGTTTGGCCTCTTTATCGGCAAAGACATCAGGCTAGACCCTGTCATCCTGAAAGAGCAGACCATCAAAAGCCTGTTGGAATATTACATGGGCAAAAATACGCCTGAACGCCAGCAGCACATCATCAAAAACCTGAGGATAGAAAAAGACGAAATTAAGGAAGAAGAAAATAGAGAGACAACGCCCGAAGATTTGGAAGTAGCTTAGTACATGGGGGAACCAAGTTTAGAAGGATTCTAAATTTTTTAAATTTAACTATTGGGCAACGCTTTTTTAGCGTATACTTGTATGTCCCTTTTTGTTATTGAAAAATCCCTGCATTGGGTTTAAAATTTATAATAACGAGCTCCTATGTCTCTTACATCCGCTAAAAATCGCTCAACACGATACAGTCTTGTGGTATTTCTTATATTGACGCTGTTTTTGTGTGCTATATTTTTCTATGTCAGGAATAGCAAGACCGATGATCTGAGGTATTATACCAACCAGCTTACCAGCCTTAACGAAGATTATACCCAAATCGATTCTGCAATTGTGATGCTGTATAAGGCCGATAACAATTGCAGGCTTTATACCGCAACAGGCGAAAAAAAATACATCAGGGCCTATTGGGAAGCCATCAACTTTGTTTCTGCTACCTTAGAGAACATCCACGATATTGACGAAGAGAAGGAAAAAGCAGCTCCGAAAAGCCTAAAGGGGCTGGTTGAACAGAAAAAGGCAAGAACCGACCTTTATTTGAGGCTCAGGGTATTGGCCGATAGCCTGATCAAGGTTTCGGTGGGCATAGATTCGACCCGTGCCCAATGGCAGCCAAGCGATGCCAAACAGATGACCTACAGCAAACTGAAAACAATGGTTTCTGTAGATACCATCCATTCGGCACAGCAAAAAGGTCCCGAAAAAAATCTTTTTGGTCGCTTGGCAGATGCATTTTCGAGGAAAAAGGGAAAGAACAAGGCTGCCGATACCACCAAAAAACTGGTGCGCACCGAAGTAAAGCTCGATACCTCGTCAAAAAGCAGGGATTATAACAGGATGCAATGGCAGAAGATGAACGATTACTTCCGAAATCTTTATGCCACCAACCGCACGTTAAATAAACACGAAGCCGAGATACTGGAACTCAACAATAAGATCATTGCCGAGCTGGTTGCCATGCTGCGCGACTATAAAAGCTACGAACGGAAATTTGTGGCCATGAACCGTACGGAAATCAAGGGCAATATCGAAACCACGGTCAAAAGCATCGACAAAATGTTTGTATTGAGCATTGTACTGTTGCTGGTGCTGGTGTTGGCCATTTTGTATAACCTTTGGAAGATCTATAAAAACGAAAGCGAACTGATCAACTATAGTCAAAAGGCTTCTCAATACGCCATTTCTAAAAGCAGGTTCTTGGCCAATATGAGCCATGAAATCAGGACGCCACTCAACTCGGTTATCGGGTTTTCGGAGCAACTGAGCCAAGGCAAGCTCGATCCGCAGCAAAGCGAGCAGGTAAGCGCCATCAGAAGCTCGTCGGTCATGTTGCTTGATGTGGTAAACGATATTCTCGATTTTTCAAAATACGAAACCGGAAAGGTAAATTTCGACAAGATTGCCTTTGCGCCGCTCGATGCCATTAACGAAGTCGTAAATAGCATCAGCATCCAAGCCACCAACAAGAACCTCAAGCTCAATAAGGAACTGTCGTTTAAAAAGAACGTCTGCTTTATGGGCGATTCGCTTCGCCTTAAACAGGTGGTGATGAATTTGTTGAGCAATGCCATCAAATTTACGGATGAGGGTACTGTTTCCATTAAAGCAGAAATCATAACCAATACCAAAAAACAGGCTGTACTACAGGTTCAGGTTATCGATACCGGAATTGGTATTGCTCCCCAGGATCTCGATATGATATTTGATGAGTTTGCACAGGTTTATTACTCATCAAGCAAGCTCAAGCAAAAAGGCACAGGTTTAGGCTTGGCTATTTGCAAAAAAATAGTGGAGTTTCAGGGCGGACGCATTGGCGTAAAGAGCGAGGTAGGCAAGGGCTCTACTTTTAGTTTCGAAATTCCATACGAAACTTGCAAGGAAAACAGCGAAGAAGTGAAGAGCTTGGTGGTTGGCCAAGGCGTGGACCATTTAGATGGCAAACGCATTTTACTGGCCGACGATAATAAAATGAATATCTTACTGGCACAAACCGTGCTCAAAAAGTACAAATTGCACACAGATGTGGCCTACGATGGCAAGGAAGCCTACGAACTGTTCGAAAAAAACCTATACGATCTGATCTTAACAGATATCCAAATGCCCGAAATGGGCGGCGTAGAGCTGACACGCAAGATAAGGGCCTATGCCAACCCTGCCAAGCGCAACATTGTTATTTTGGGCGTTACCGCCAACGTATTGCAGGAAGACCGTCAAAAGTACATCGAATCGGGGATCAATGATTTGGTGCTCAAGCCTTTTTCCGAAAAGGAACTCATCGACAAGATCGCTTCCTACTTTTAAGGGCTTCAGGACCCCGATTGCTTGTAGTAGCAGACGATTAATTGGGGCTAGTTAAGGTGCATTTACGGTGTCTTCAGGATGTTGCGGTGGCAATACATCAACCTTTTTTTCTACCACAACGGTTTTAAGGTGTACCGCGTATTTGGTAGGGGCGATGCTTTGGTCATATTTTTCGGCATAAACCTGTGTAAATTCGGCGCCAAAATAGAGGATAATCGAAGTATAGTAAATCCACAGCAAGATGATGATGATGGAACTTGCCGAACCAAAGACCAGTCCGGGATTGGATTTTTGGAGGTAAAGTCCGATCAGGTATTTCCCCAAGCCAAAAAGCAATGCGGTAAAGGCGGCGCCTACCAATGCCGATTTCCAGCGCAGGATAACATCGGGCAATACCTTGAATATGACGGCAAATACACCAGTTACCACTGCAAAGGTAAGTATGTTGTTCAGTACCAGGATAATCACGGCCGTTGTACTTGTAATTTCCGGAATAAACTGCGAGAGTTTATTGCCCAGGCTCAACACCAAGCTGTTGACCACCAGCGATACCAACAGCAAAAAGCCCAAGGATACGATAAGCGAAAAGGATAACAACCGATTGGTAATCAATTTTTTCCAGCCTTTTTTGGGGACGGCCTTTACTTTCCAGATCAGGTTAATGCTGTCTTGGATCTCGGTAAATACGGCGGTGGCACCTATTACCAGCACCACAATGCCGATCACAAGGGCAAAAGAGCTCTTGCCCGATAAGCTCGCATTGGCTACAAAACCTTGTATCTGTACGGCCGCATCATGGCCTACCAGTTTGTTGATCTGCGAAAAAAGCCGGTTTTCAATTGCATCCTGACTGTAAATCAAGCTGGCCGAAGAAATAATGATAATGATTAAAGGCGAAAGCGAAAAAATGGTATAATAAGCCAATGCTGCGCTTAGTTTGGTTACCCGGTCCTCTACAAACCCTTTTCCGGCGGCAATAAACAGGTGTCCGGCACCCACAAAAAAGTTTTTGATCTTGCGTGTTAATTTCGTCATGTTATTAAAACGGATATCCGATGCCGATGTTTAAAATTAGATTTTGTTTTCTCCAGGTCTTGCTGCCAAAGTCTACCTGGTTCAGTACCCATCGCTGTCCGCTTGGCAGGTAAGGTTTTCTGATCGGGAAAGCACCATCGAGCCTGATGACAAAAATAGAAGCATCAACCCGGAGGCCCAAACCTGTGCCCACAGCCATTTCGCTCAAAATGTTTTTGGCTTTGAAGGCCGAGCCAGGCCTGTTGGGATCTTCTTTTCTCAACCAAACGTTTCCGGCATCGATAAAGGCGGCTCCATAAAGTACGCTGACCAGTTTAAACCGTAGCTCGGTGTTGAGCATAATTTTAATATCGCCACCCTGATCGGCAAAGCCAACCGTATCTGGCACTTTGAAGGTTCCCGGTCCCAAGGTACGTGCCGGAAAAGCCCTGATATCGTTGCTGCCACCGGCAAAAAACTGGCGAATAAAAGGAAGCGAAGTACTGTTGCCATAGGCATAACCATAGCCTACGTTTAACC
>JBCNPG010000123.1:0-7430 GCA_039593445.1 Pedobacter sp. | reverse complement strand
AGGTTGCGCCCCCCGCCTAGCAAGATTCTGTTGGCGATGTTTCTGAAATAGTAAAAGCCCTTGTCATAATGGAAGGTCCCTTTGAGTTTCAGGTTCGGGATGGGTTTCGTTACCACAACTTGCCCGCGGCCTGGCCTTAAAGCCAAATCTGGCAAAAGAGCTTTGGTAAAGGCATTGGTGCACAGCAATATTTTTTTGCTTTTAAATTGGCCCTGATTGGTTTGAAGCACCACATGGCCAGTTTCATGTTCAATAGCATTGACGGCGCAATTGTTCAGCACCGATATGCCCAAGGAACTGGCTAGAGCCAACAGAGATCTCATCATCTTGCCCGGATCGAGCTGCCCTTCCAGCTTATTCTCAATCAGCAGGTTGACGTGAGCTAAACCAAATGTGCCAATTTTACCACTGTTAAGGCCAAATACGTCACTTTCTAGGACAATATCTTTAATTAAAGTGTTAAAATGGCTTATTTTTGATACACAATCATCGGCCAGCTCCTGTTGGCTTGGCATAAATAATTCGTAACCCCCAAAGTTGTAAAAAGAAAGGTGTTTATCACCTAATAATTTACGCAGCTTCAAGAGGCCTTGCCACCGCTTGCCAATCAATTGGTGCAGTCCATCGGCACCACTTATTTTTTCCTGTTCAATAAGCTCAGAAATGCTTCCAAAGCAGGCAAAACCGGCATTTTTGGTGCTCGCTCCTGCAGGTAAAAAACCGCGCTCCAAAACCAGTACACGAAGTCCGGGTTGTTCGGTTTTTATAGCAATGGCAGCATTTAAGCCCACAATTCCACTGCCTACGATTATCACGTCGGCATGGAAAAAATGCTGCTGTTCCCAGTATGATAAGCCCTGTTGCACCCTTAAATGTAATGTAAATTTTTTATGATGCTTAAATATGGGAACGCTTTTTGTTTTAAGCAATCCGAAAACATACATATAGCGATATGGGAACCTATTTAATTTTAATCATCCCGGTACTGTTATTGAGCATGTTTGTGCAGTGGCGATTTAGAAACAAATTTTCAAAATATGCCGAAATGCAACTCAATTCGGGTTTATCGGGAAAAGAAGTGGCTGAGAAGATGTTGGCAGATAACGGCATCTACAATGTGAAAGTGATGAGTTTGGAAGGGCAGCTAACAGACCATTATAATCCTGCAAGTTATACTGTAAACTTAAGCACTGACGTCTATTACGGACGTAGTGTAGCCGCGGCTGCCGTTGCGGCCCACGAGTGCGGACATGCGGTACAACATGCCAAATCATACCATTGGCTACAGTTGCGCTCTAATATGGTGCCTGTAGTGAGTATTTCATCAAACCTTTTGCAATGGGTATTGCTGATTGGCGTTTTGCTGATCGGTTTTACAGGAAATCCAATTGTACTAGGCATTGGGGTAGCCGGATTGGCTATTGTAACGCTATTCAGCATTATCACCCTGCCTGTAGAATTTGATGCCAGCAATAGGGCATTGGTGTGGCTAAAAAACAACAGTAGCGTTATGTACACCGATGAGGAAAACGTACAGGCAAAAGATGCACTTTGGTGGGCAGCCATGACCTACGTGGTTGCAGCGTTAGGCGCCCTAGCCAATCTTTTGTATTATGCATCAATGCTGTTTGGCAGAAGCAGGGAATAACATTCAAGCACAATGAAACTGAAAGAGGACGGAAATTTTCCGTCCTTTTTTGTTTAGGCATTTTTAAAAATTATGAACAAAAGATGGTTTTTTAGCAAACAATTTGTCGGCAAGAACTATCTTAGTCATCAATCTGCACCAACGAAACAAAAATTAGCATGAAGGATATCATTTCCCAGGTATTTGAAATAGAAAACAAGATCAAAGAGGCCGACAAAGCTTTGTTTGCGCGTAATTTTGAAAGAATATACCACGAATTTGAACAAGAAGGATTTATTGTGATCAATCCTTTAGGGCAAAGCTACGACGAAAGAGACGTAGCCATAGAAGCTAATATCCTGAACGAAAACGGAAGCGAACTCAAAATAACCAAGGTGCTTAAACCAACCATTTACAAACAGGAAGGGGCACACAGGGTTTTGGTACAGAAAGCAGTCGTAATTGTAGAGTAAGGCTATGGAAAACATCAATTTTGGCATTGATCTGGGAACAACCAATTCTGGAATAGGAAAATTCGAGTCTGGCAAGGTAAATATCTATAAAAACCCGGTCGGATTTAGAGAAGTACTGCCCTCTGTAGTGGCCTATAGAAATGGAAGGATTTTGGTTGGAGACAAGGCCAGGGAACTGACCACCATGCAGCCCGAGCACGTTTTTTCGAGCTTTAAACGCAAAATGGGCAGCGAGCACAACTATTTTGTTTCAGCCATCAACGAGCATAAAACAGCCATCGATTTTTCTGTACTTGTATTGAAAGAACTGCTCAGTTTTGTGGGTACACCAAAGCCAACGGCTGCGGTTATTACCATACCAGCGTCTTTCGGAACGGTACAGTCCAACGCTACTAAAACGGCGGGCTACCAAGCAGGCCTTGAAGAAGTTGTACTGTTGCAAGAACCCATTGCGGCCTGCTTAGCTTATGCCAACACCCAAAATTTATCGTTGGAACAAGAAAAAAAATGGTTGGTATACGATTTTGGGGGCGGTACTTTTGATGTGGCCCTGGTTAGGATCAATCATCGCGAGCTCAAGGTGCTGGATCATGAAGGCAATAACTTTTTGGGCGGACTAGACATCGACAACCTCATGCTCGAGCACCTGTTCTGTCCGGTGTTGGAACAGCAAATGGGCATCACCAATTTGTGGAAACAGATGGTTGGCGCCGATGCGCCCTATTATAAGCTTTTTGTAGAACTGCTTTACAAAGCCGAAGAAGCCAAGAAGGAATTATCCCTCAAAGAAGAGGTGTTCGTAGAGTTGGATATGCCTGATGGCTTTATCGAATTTCCGATCAGTCGGCAAGCATTTAACCAATTGATCGAACAAAAAGTAGCCGAAACGATCAAGCTCACCAAAAGCCTGCTCGAAAAGAACCAGATCGAGGACGGAGCCATAGAACGCATTGTTTTGGTGGGGGGTACCACGTACATCCCTTATGTAAGGGAAACCCTGCAAAAGCAGTTCAATACCATTGTCGATTCGAGCATAGATCCTTCTACGGCCATTATGGTGGGTGCAAGCTATTATGCAGGCACTAAAAACAGGCAGTCTCAAGAAATTAAAGCAGAAAGCCCTGCCACTACTCCTGCTGTTCCGGCCCAGGAAATAAAGCTGGTTTACGAGGTGAACTCGCAAGATGCGGAAGAACTCATTACCGGTGTGCTGGCCCATAACTTTTCGGGCTATTATCGCTTAACCCGTACCGATGGCGGATTTGATACCGGACTTATTGCCTTTCATTCCAAATTCAACGAGTTTGTTAAACTGGTTCCCAAAGCCATTAACCAGTTCCAGCTGCGGATATTTGATAAATACCAGCAAATGGTGTTGGAAAAAAACGACATCAGCATAAATCATGGTCTCTACAATATTTCGGGCCAGCCCCTGCCTAATGATATCTGCCTCGAAATAGATGATACCATCGGAACAACCTACCTCGAACGCATCTTCAAGAAGAACGATATACTGCCCCTTTCCAAAAAAATATACAAAACCGCCTCCAAAACGATTATGAAAGGATCGGGCGAACAATTGGTCATCAATGTGGTTGAAGGTTTGGCCTCGGCTTCGCCGGCCAGTAATGTGTGTATCGGCTATATCGAGATTTCTTCGGATGAACTGCCAGCCAACCTGCTCAAAGGCACAGACATTGAAATCAACTTTAAAGTTAGCGAGTCGAGAGACTTGATCATTGATATTTTTATCAGTTCCATTGGTCTTGAAATCAACCAGGTTTTCAATGCAACGAGCCGGCAGGTTTCTGTGCGTAAAATTCAGGCCGAACTGGAAAATGCCCTGCAGAAAATAGAATATGATGGACCGGAACTGATCGATAGCGATTCGATGGCCCAAACGCTGGAAGAACTGCGCATCACGATTATCGAATTGCTGGAAGAGCTGATCCACCTGGAAGATGACTTTATAACCGATAAGATCTATAACTTGGATGAGCGAAAAATCAAGTTGCTGCAACAGGTAGACGGCTTGCTCAGAAACAAGGAAATCTATGTAGAAATAGAAGAATACCAAGCGCTGAAAACCTATATTCGAGAGCACTTGCTGCTCAAGCCGGATTTAAAAATTGATCAGGTTTTTCAGTCGGCCATCAAAAACGAAGCCCAGTTTTTAAATTCCGGACAGCTTTCGCTGATCAAGGCCAAAATCAGGGACCTAAACCGTTTGGTCAGGGAAATCTACTTCCAGAACGAAGACTCCTACATCGAATTGTTTTATCAATATGCCTACATCAGCGCCGACAGTTACGAAGATCCGGCTAAGCTGAACATGCTTATTGAAAAGGGCAAGGTAGCTTGCGCCAAGAAAGACTATGCCGAAGTAAAAATCATTATTTCGCAAATGTACGGCTTGTTGAAGGTGAAACCTGAAGATTCGCTAAGAGACCAGAACGGCACGCTCGGGCTTAAATAGACTAACGCAAATTTCTGCTCGCAAGACGGGCAATGGCAATCACAATCGGAATGAATACGGCGGCACCTCCAACACCCGATGCCAATAAAAAGAGGATAAACACGGCTGCTATGCCATAACAAACCAGGATTATGGTCTGGTTATCGCTGCTGTTGCTGGTCGTTTGGCCCAATGAAGACCATTTGAGTGCTATGGGCTGATTATTGGCCAGGGTAGCCTGTAAATCCTCCGAATGCGCATTATAATAGGTAAGCGCATAAAGCACCTCGCCCAGCAATTTAAGTCTTTCTATGCTCGTTTGCTGGTTTTGATAGATGGCATTGTTGATTTCGAGGATATCCTGGTCAAAATAGGAAGGATCTACAATGCTCAGTATGCCATAATAGCCAGCATCCCTGCAATACCGGTTAAAATCTATAAAAGAAACAAATTGATGGGTGTAAATGGCTTGAATAATCGATTTGTTCTTAAGCGTTAAAAGCTGCCTGATATTTTCGCGCATCGAATCAGATACCAGGAAGGAATAGTTGATAAATAGGCTTTTAAGGCTAAACCATGCGCTAGCCCTTATACATTCCCTAAGATAGCCTTCCACGTTTGAAGCAAAGGTTTCGGCAAAGTTGCTCAAGGTTTCGTTGCTAAGCCCACGACGGTCGAAAGGTGCAAAATTGATCGTTTCGCCCTTGGCATTCAAAATGGTACGGATGGTTTTGTTTTGATAAAGAACCGCAAATCTTCCCCCGTCTTTTCTTAAGAAGTCCAACAGCTGCTCCACATCGTTGATGTTGGTGGTGCCGTTGAGCTTGGCTTCGGCCTTAAGTATTTTTTCCAGCCTGATTATATCGCTTTCTTGGCTCAGGTCCAAGTTGGGCATCTGTTTTCGGGCAAGATCTAGAAGTTCGAACTGGATCACGTTAATGGGTAAATGGTTGCGCCAAAGGTATTAAAAAAGGAGCTAACCAAAAGAGCTAAAGCAAAATAAGGATTTAGTTGAGCTTATAGGGAACGATCAGCTGAAACTCCGGAATATCTACGTTAAAGCTGGTATCGTCAAACAGGCGGTTCATCACGTAATGGCCGCGCATACTTCCCATATCGGTTTTCAGGTTGCATCCTGATACATAGGCATAACTTTGGCCAGGCTCTATCACAGGCTGCACGCCTACTACGCCTTCGCCCTCCACTTCGCGCAAGGTACCATTCGAATCGAAGATGATCCATTGGCGGCGCATCAACTGGATGCCATAATCCGACAAGTTCTCTATCTCGATGCGGTAAGCGAACATGTAATGCTCGTTTGCCGGATTAGAGTGCTCATCTTGATAAATGGTGTCTACCGAGATTTTTACGCCTTGTGTGATTGCTGTAACCATGACTAAAATTAAGAAATGCAATTCAATAATCAAGCCATTTCTACAAAAGGCGTGTAATTTGCATATTTTTCTGACACTTCATCCAAAATGGCGTGAATAATGTCTATGTTTTCCTCTTTGACCAGTTGCATGCGGTAAGGTTTAAAATCGGGCAGGCCTTTGAAATAATTGGCGTAGTGGCGTCTCATTTCGAATATGCCCACTTTTGGCCCCTTCCATTCGATAGACTTGTTGAGGTGGGTGCGGCAGGCCAGCATCCTTTCTTCGAGGGTAGGCCCAGGCAAAAGCTGGCCGGTTTTAAAAAAGTGCTTCACTTCCCTGAAAATCCATGGGTAGCCGATGGCTGCACGGCCAATCATGATGCCGTCTACCTCATATTCAAGGCGCCAGTTGGCGGCCTTTTGCGGGCTGTCTACATCGCCATTGCCGAAAATGGGAATTTTAATGCGCGGGTTGCGTTTAATTTCCCTGATCAGGGTCCAATCGGCCTCGCCTTTATACAGCTGTGCACGGGTACGTCCGTGTATGGTAAGCGCCTGTATGCCCACATCCTGTAGGCGTTCGGCCACTTCGTAAACATTTTTGGTATTATCGTCCCAACCAAGGCGCGTTTTTACTGTAACCGGCAAATGGGTTGCCTTAACTACGGCGGCTGTCATTTTAACCATCTTGTCTACATCTTGCAGCAAGCTGGCGCCTGCACCGCGACAGGCCACGTTTTTAACCGGACAACCGTAGTTGATATCCATCAGGTCGGGTTTGGCCAAAGTGGCAATTTCGGTAGCTTCGCGCATGCTTTCGATGTCGCTACCAAAAATCTGGATGCCAATAGGCCTTTCATATTCGAAAATATCGAGTTTCTGACGGCTTTTGGCCGCGTCGCGGATGAGCCCTTCAGACGAGATGAATTCGGTGTACATCAAATCGGCACCGCCCTGTTTGCACACGTAACGGAAAGGCGGATCGCTCACGTCTTCCATAGGTGCCAACAACAAGGGGAACTCTCCTAAATCTATATTTCCTATCTTTACCGACATTTGTCTATCTTCAACTAATTTTTGCAAAGGTACAAACTTTGTTTTTAATGCGCTTTTAACAGCCAAATACTTGAGCATGTTTACATTAAAATGGATTTTATAAAAGAAACGGCCACCGAGAAGCACCCATTTGTACAATTGGTGTTTTTGGGCTTGCTAGTTGGGATGGGTTTCATTGCCTGCATCCTGGTTAGCGTCCTCATTATTTATGTTGGCTACGGCGCAGATTCGATGATGGCGATATTTAGTGGCCAGCGAGATTTAAACGGAAGCGTAAATGCGACCAAAATATTGCTAACTGCGCAGCAGCTTTTTTTCTTTTTGGCTCCGGCACTGATGCTGGGCGTAACCGAAGGCAAAAACCCCAATCGATTTTATGGCACTAAAGTTCCAAGGATGAATTGGTTGGGCCTTGTTTTTTTGTTCATGCTCGCGGCACTACCT
>JBCNPG010000122.1:0-7468 GCA_039593445.1 Pedobacter sp. | reverse complement strand
GCTTTAACCTTATCGATTATCAAGAAATGAAAACAAGCAACAAAATACTTCTAGGTCTTTTCTTTGGCTTACTTGCCACTCTGATCTGGGTTGATTTTTCCCTGCAGACCGTTTATGCCAACATCAATCTGGCCGATGCGTTTAAGAATTATCAAAATGTGCCCGTGCAACCTTTTAAATACCTCAAAATAACAGGAGGCAATGCCTATGCCATCGAAATTAGGCAAGCCGAGAAATTCGACATGAAGGTGATGACTTCAAGAGCCAGCTTTCTCAAAACCAACTGGCAAAAAGACACGCTTTTTGTTCGGTTTTTGGTGGCGGGCGCACCCCAAAACAGGTTTGCCAATGACCTGCCCATAGGGCTGATGATCTCCTGCCCCAACATCAATGGTATTTTGGCCAACGGCACCCATAACTTGATCAGCCAATGGAATAGCAACAGCCTGCAAATTGGCTTAAGCGGCAATGCCACGGCCCAATTTGACAGCACCAACCTGGATAAACTGATTGCAGTAGGAAACCATCAAAGTGTTTTCAAGTTCCAAACGGCTAATCAGATCCATAAACTTTCGCTGCATCTTAACAACAGCAGTTCGGCTTATTTTGAAGGAATTGATTACCAGAACTTTGAACCCCTTTTGAGCGACTCGGCTATTTTGGTACTGAAACAACAGGCTAGCGAAAAACTGCGCAGCCCTTGAAGCATCCACAAGTTAGCATCTAACGCTATATCATTTAATGGCCTGTAAGTTATCCGCCTGATTATCATCCAAAATATAGCCGTACGGATCAATCGCTAGGGTTTTAGGCTTATGGGCTAATACCAGGTTCACTATAGTTTCCTGCCTAGAAAAACGATACTTTTTCAAATAAACCGGTTTGGTTCGGTCTGACCAATCTTCACTAAGCTGATCAAAAACGGCCAAATCCACAGCTATATTTGGATAAAGCAAACTTTTAGCGCCTTTTTCTTGCGGTACTATCGTAACTTTCGCTTCCAAGGCATATTTACCATTTGATAAAGCCTTGCCACTTAACAACTCTATTTTCATTCGATAAACCACTATTTTATTGATGCTTTCGGCTATAAACTGTTGTTGCAATGGTGTAGCCGCTTGGCACAAAGCTTCATACAAATCAGCTGCACCCGCCCGTTTGTTCGGATAGCTATGTTTAGTCAAAAACTGTTTTAAAGCATTATTTAAAACTGTTTCGCCGAGCATTTCTTTCAGGGCATACATTACCAGACCGCCTTTTTGGTAATAGACATAAGGCTGACCATAGGCAGTAGCCAATGGCTTTTCTTCCGTATCGGTATAACTGTACACAAAATAAAGGTTGTTGTCGAACTGGAGGTATTTGCGCAGGTTCATCATGCCATAACGTTTGCCCACCAAAACAGCTTCGGTATACTTGGCCAGCGTTTCGGTAAGCATGGCAGAGCCGGGCTGTGGCAATGGATCCAACTGGTTGGCCCACCATTGGTGAGCGGTTTCGTGCGCGGCAATGGCATAACTGTGCCTGATCAGGCTCTTGTTATAATTAGTGGTAAAATTTAACCTTTCGGCACTAAATAGCGTACCTGGATAAGCCGTAGCCGCACCTTTATATTGCGGAATCTCGGCCAGGCTCAACTGCTTGAATTGGTAAGGGCTAAAGTTCTCGTTACCAAAATCCAATGCGTCTTTCATGCCAAGCATGATATCTTTCAGGTTATATTCGTGTCCTTTGAGGTAATAAAAGCTGAGATCAATGCCTTTCCAACGCTCCTTTTTTACTGCATAGCTGGCCGAACTTAGCGCAAACATCAAATCAATAGGCTGCGTGGTTTTATAATGAAAATAACGACGTCCATCTTTGATCCATTCCTTTTGCAATTTGCCCACGGTAACTACCTGTTGGTCTGGGACTGTTGATATTGTGGTTTCAAAATCGATCAAATGATAGGTGCTATCGGTGGCATTGCCAATTACAGCCGGAGCCAAGCCTGCTTTTTTCCTGGCCCTTTCATCGTTCGTTTCCAGGTCGCTGTTATAGCCAAAGTGGGGCACAAATTTTTCTAACTCAATATAAGAACCATTTTCGACTACCGAATTTTCTTTGTTAAAGGGCACAAAGCCAGAAGTAATCACTTCCAGATCAAAATCCATCCTTAAGGTGTCGCCCGGCTTGAGAGGTTTTTCCAATTCGATAAACTGCTGTTTAAACTCCCGATCAATGGTCGATTTTCCAATGGCACGTACGCCCACTTTAAAATTATTCACTTCCCGGTTAATGTCAACCCAAATTTTAGCAATCGCTTGCCTACTTTCGTTTTTTAATAAATAGCTTCCCTGAACACGGTATTTGGCATCTTTAGTCAGCAAATCGACTTCAGTTTTAACCGATTTTACAATTGGTTGAGGCCAATTGGCCAGCTTCTTGTATTTTTTCTCGTAACGGATGCGCCAGTCGAGTTGGGCTTTTTTGTTTTGATAGCCGCCCACCAGATTGGTTTGTACATAAATATAACCTCCACTGGAAAAAAGTACAACAATAGCCACCCCAAACAACAATTTATGCCTGATCACGAAACGGCCAATTTTTTTGAAACGCTGGGCAAGCGTAGCATCCAATCGGTCTTGCCAAATCGCAACTGTGATGCCGGCCAGCAACATGCAAAAGCCACACCAGTAAGCCATGTACCAATTAAAAGCTTTTGCATAATGGCCAAAGCCGTTAAAATCGGAATATTCCATGTCAGGAACGCTGGCAAAACGGAAAAGGTAATGTTCGAGTCCTACACGTTGCGCCATGACAAAAAAAAGCGTAACAAACAAGCCCAGCACCATCCCCAAGTATTTGTTGGCACTTAAATTCTGTGCAAAAACAATAAGCACAACGAACAGGCACAAAGGCAACGAGTTGTAATAATACAAAGAAATATAGGTGAACGGCTCGAGGTTAAAATAACCATGGCTCACTTGCAAGGCAATGCCAATACCAATGTTGGTTGTAGTGAGCGCCAACACCAAAACCATCAAGGCCAGTGTCTTGGATGCCCACATGGGCCAATTGTTGATTGGCGTGCTATAAATGAGCGAATGCATATTAACCGATCGTTCATGACCCAGCAACTCGGCCGCAAAAAAGACGACCAAAACCAGCGAAAAACGCATCGAACGCAACTGCTCTACAATCAAACCGGTGGTTGGATAGGCAGAAGTGCCGTATTGGCCATTAAAAATCGTTTCTTTGAGTTCGATCGTGTAAATAAATATCCAAAGCAGCAGCAACACCATCAATGAAATATGCTTGAACAGCGAAAAGGTTTCGAGCTTTAATTGCGATTTGAATACCCGCCAGCTATAGCCAAAACCTTCGGACCGTGTTTCAAAATTCCTGAATGGCACAACAGCGATTTTTCTTTTTGATACCTTAGCTTGCTTATTTTGGTGCGTTTGTCCCAACCTGAAGTTGAAGAAACGGTAGCTGAGCAACATCAAAACGGTGGTAAAGCCCAACCATAATAGACGGTTGACCAAAAACAGTCCTTCGACTGGGAATTGCAAGGTGTTGCGTTGCCAATCGGTCCAGGTTTTTACCGCAGCAAAGAAGGCTGCCAGGCCAAATGGATCAGTTAGGATGGGCACAGCAAATGAATGGCTTGTTTGATAAGGCGAATTGGCCAACATGGGCGAGTTGCCCAAAATAGAAGCCGCCATATACAAAATATATAGCAACACGCCAGTCGCATAGATTGCCCTGGTATTCTTGCTAAGCACAGCAGTGCAAAAAATAATGGCCGATGCAAACAAAACATTCGGCAAGCCAAAAACCAACAAGGGCTGCAGGCAGTTCATCAATTTAAATGGACCCAACTGATCGGATGCGAACAAATACCCTCCCAACAATGCGCCCAATACAGCTAGAATCAATATCAAAAATACAGCCGCCACCAAGCCTGCAAAGCGCACCAAAAAATAGGGCTTTTTTTGGATAGAAGTGGTAAACACCACGCTGTCCATTTGGTAAACCTGGTCTCTCAACACCACATTGGCGCAGCAGAGCGTACTTGCAAATACCGTAAGCAACGACAAGAAACTGGTGATGTAGGTAATGGTATAGGGCGAATTCTTGTAAACTTCACTGCTGCCAAAACCGCCATTGATAACGACCATGCCCAAGATAAAAAACAGCAAAGCCGTAATTTTAAACGATAGCTGCCTGAAATGGTATTGCAGCTCAAACCTTAACAGTTGACCAATCATCTTCTGCCCTCCCACTGCTCCTGTTGTACACCAAACAGCGCCGAAAAATAAACCTCTTCCAAACCAGGATAAAAAGGCTCAAAATCTTTTGCCGGACGCTCGTCTGCCCATACATGCAACTGGATCTGTCCTGCCAACCTTCGGGTAGAAATTACATTAAACAGGTTGGTATAATCGGATAAGGCTTCTTTTGAAATGGTTTTGCGCCAAATCCTGCCGTTTAGGCTTTCAGTCAAAATTGATGGCTTGCCTTTTAAAATAATCTTTCCACCTGCCAGCACGGCCATTTCCGGGCAAAGATCATGTACATCTTCAACAATGTGGGTAGAAAGCAAAACCACTTTCTGTTCGCCAATTTCGCTCAACAGGTCGTGGAAACGGTTGCGCTCGAGCGGGTCTAAACCAGCGGTTGGTTCGTCGACAATAATCAGTTGCGGATCGCCAAGCAAAGCCTGGGCAATACCAAAACGCTGCCTCATGCCTCCAGAATAAGTACTCACCGCACGTTTACGCACTTCGTACAGATTGGTTTGCTGCAATAGTGACATGACCTGGTCTTTTCGCTCGTTTTTATTGCGCATGCCTTTAAGCACCGCCATGTGGTTGAGCAGATCCACCGCCGATATTTTGGGATAAACGCCAAAATCCTGTGGCAAATAGCCCAACCGACTGCGCATATACTGCGAATCTTTGTAAATATCCTGTCCATCAAAATGAACCTGACCACTATCGGGCAGTTGCAGGGTAGCCAAGGTGCGCATCAGCGACGACTTGCCCGCGCCATTTGGACCAAGCAAACCAAACATGCCATTTCCTAGACTAAGCGAAACGCCGTCTAAAGCCTTTACCCCGTTGCCATACTGTTTGTTGAGGTTTTGTATATGAAGTCTTTCCATCGTTTTTGGATTATGATGGAACAAAGAAACCAAGCTGTATTCGCTCCATTAAATTTTAGTGACGAAGGCCAAGAAAATAATGACGAAAGGATGGGAACCAGGATAAAGCCTTAAACCGTAAAGGTCATACAACGATTGACCATGGACTGTAGGCCGTGATTTGCCAACACAATTCCTTTCATCACCAAAAAGCGCACCTTCGTCATTTAGATTTGAGGATGCGGGCAATTTGTTGTTCTTTCGTTATTTTTAAAGCAATGGATAAATTGGCTAGGCGCTTAGATATAATTTTCAAACACCATGAGTTCTTTATTTTTATTGGCCTCTGGTTTTGGATTGCCATTCTTTTTTTGCTGGATAACGGCAAAACAGATTGGGGCAATTATTTCAACTATCTTTCGCTTACTTTTCCGGTATTGTTGCCTTGCTTGCTATTCTCGTGGCTTAAACCTCAATTATGGGCAAGTATGCCGCGAAGGAAGTACCTGCGCTATTGGCTGCTTTGTTTTTTGGTATGCCTGCCTGCTATGGCTGCGCTCTTGGCTTGCCTGTTTCCACATCAATACAGCAGCTTATTCACACTCTGCGCCGGTGCGGCACTAGCCCTAGAATTATTACTGAGCATAAACAGCTATTACCAAAACAGCATCAGGCATGTGAAATGGATCAAAAAAATAGGGCTCGAAAATGCCGTGTTCATCAGCATCATCCTTTTTGCGCTGACCATTTCCATTATGGCCGTTTCGAGCATGGGCAATCCCAAATATGACCAACAAAACAACCTGTTGGTAGGGCTAGAGTTCAGCTTTTTAAAGGTAGTGCGTCATTTCGGAACCTTTATCAGTTTTTTTGTCCAGTTTTTGATCATGTATCTGTCGGGTTATTTGTTCTTTTTCATCAATAACCGCTTTCTTGTTGCCAAAATCCTGAAACAACAGGGCCTTATCAGCTACATCTTGAGCCTGTTAACTACTGTAGTGATCCTATACCCCGTTATTGCACAGCTTTTGCTGTTTTTGCCCATTAACAAAATATTTGGTCGGGATATTTTCTCTCCCAATCCTTTCGACCTGGAAAATGCCTTTAGCGTTATCGGAATTATGGTTTTAAGCTTGCCGGTAGTCCTATCGCTGCAATGGGGCAAGCAGAACAACCAGATTATTTCGCTGGAAAAGGAAAAATCGCAGGCCGAACTTGATTTGCTGAAGCAACAGCTGAATCCACACTTCTTTTTCAATACGCTCAACAACCTTTATGCATTGAGCCTGCAAAAATCAGACAAAACACCCGAAAGCATTCTGCAACTGGCCGAATTGATGCGTTATACCATTTACAAAGGCCAGGAAAAGCTGGTAAGTTTGGCCGACGAGCTGAAATACATGGAAGATTACATTCAGTTGCAGCAGCTCAGGCTCAAAAAACCGCTAGACCTTAAATTTGAGGTAGAAATAAGCGAAGATAAACAGACCATTGCCCCTTTGATGCTCATTATCCTGATTGAAAATGCTTTTAAACATGGTATTGAGCCTGCCGAAGAAGCTTCATTTTTAAGCATAAAGCTGAGTAGTCAACAAAAGCAGCTTTATTGCTGCTGCGAAAATTCTTTCGAAGAAAAAGGGCCTGAAAAAACAAGTGGCATTGGGCTCCAAAATCTGGCCAAGCGTTTGGCATTGCTTTATCCAGACCAACACCGCTTGGTCATCAGCCAAGATAATTTTATTTTTAAGGCCGAGCTATTCCTTAATTTATCATGAGTTTACGCTGCTTAATTATCGACGACGAGCCCCTGGCACACGATATCATCCTCACCTATCTGGAAGACATTCCTTTTATTGAGGTGGCTGGACAGTTTTACAGGGCAACCGAAGCATTGGATTTTTTAAGTCGCAATGAAATCGACCTTATTTTTCTCGATATTCGCATGCCTAAGCTCAATGGCTTGGATTTTATCCGAACGCTAACGCATAAACCCATCATCATTATCACTTCGGCCTACGAAGAATATGCCTTGGAAAGCTTCGACCTTGACGTGTGCGATTACCTGCGTAAACCATTCCGTTTCGATCGCCTGCTCAAAGCGGCCAATCGCGCACTCGAAATCCACAACCTCAAAAAACAAGCCTCCAAAGCAAGCATATTGCAACCAAACAGCACAGCTCCCGAAAATGCGCAGCTTGCTGTTAAAGCCGATAAAAAAACGGTTTTGGTACCCTTAGACGTGACGAGAGTCAATGAACGCGCAAACCCGGTTTGAGCAGTACATTGAGCATCTGGCTGGAGGCCTGGGCCATGCGGACCGCCACGCGGGCCTGAAGGCCT
>JBCNPG010000121.1:0-7480 GCA_039593445.1 Pedobacter sp. | reverse complement strand
AAAGAGCAGCCTCAGGTTGGCCATAAACAATCCGCCACAAACTACCGCCAATACACCAGAGCTATGCAGCTGTTCTGCAATCCAATACATGAAATAGGGCTCGATCAAGGTAAGCGCAATATCCGAAGGGGCATCGGTTGGCAGCTTTTTATGGGCCATTACAAATATCCAGCCCAGCAAAAGGCCAATACCCGCGCCACCAAACACCATCCAAAGAAAATTGAGCGATGCATCCTGCCAAACAAATTGTCCAGTACCTACCGCCACCAGCGCAAAGCGAAAAATAATGAGCGAAGAAGCATCGTTAAGCAGGCTTTCTCCTTCCAATATAGCCGCGGCAGATTTGGGTATTTTCACGAACTTCATAATCGCACCGGTACTTACCGCATCTGGCGGCGAAACGATGCCTCCCAATAAAAAGCCCAACGCAATGGTAAAACCAGGAATAAGATAATTGGTAACCAGTGCCACAGACAGCGCCGTAAAGAAAACCACCAAAAAAGCAAAGCTTCCAATAATCCGCCACCATTTTTTCATTTCCTTGAAAGAGATAGACCAGGCGGCTTCAAACAACAAGGGCGGTAAAAATATAAAGAAAATAAGATCGGGGTTGATCTTTACATGAGGCAGCCCAGGTATAAAACTAACGAGCAAACCAGCAACCACCAATAATATGGGATAGGCAATTCGTAATTTGGCGGCCCATATTTCCAACAGCACAATGGCTGCCACCATGGCCAGTAAAAAAGGTAAGAGGGTATGCATTAAAATTTTGGTCTATCGTTTAGCTTAGTTTTTTTGGCCTCTAGGGATGTGGAAAGCCAGTCCTATAAAA
This sequence comes from Pedobacter sp., assembly GCA_039593445.1. Lineage (GTDB taxonomy): Bacteria > Bacteroidota > Bacteroidia > Sphingobacteriales > Sphingobacteriaceae > Pedobacter. The sequence goes on along the minus strand of JBCNPG010000121.1, from coordinate 6,645 downwards.
ATATAGAATTCCTATCATATTTTAATGCGGCCAGCAAGCTTGCAATTCTACTGCGGCTTTTAGCTCGCAAAGCAATGGGCCTACAGTGCGATAGCTTCACAGCAGCGAAAGCAGCTCTGAGGCAGAAATTTGGGTTGGTTCTTCAAATTGTTTATGATAGATGCTTTCAGGAATCGTAATGTGGCCTGCAGTGGTTTGGACGTAAACACCATGCTCGGTTTTCCTACAGGAGACGAAATCGCCTACGTCGGGATTGAGCTCCTTGATTCTGATCAATAGTTCATAAATCACATAGGTTGCTATTTGCATGCCACAAAATTAGTAAACATGAAGATAACCTTAAATTATCATTTTGTTAACAAAAATTTCATATGACGATAAAATTTAACAAAACAGAAATCTTTTACCTCCCGAGTGACGCCCAAAGTTTGCAGCATACTTTCAGGCTCGCCGATCAACAGGTTTTCCTGATACGCAAAAAAGCCAGTATCGACAGCATAGCCATCAATCCTAAGCCATGAAAGTCGTCCAACGGGCAGGCCACATAGGACGAAAAGGTATAAAGATCGCCCCTAACCCTGCCTCTAATTACATTCATCACGCACCCCTGAGGCACAAGGCTGATAACCGGGCTGCAAGCGTAAGTAAAGCCCGTGTCGTAAGGCGCATCAAAAAAGGGAAGCGAGCCAACGGTCCCATTTTCGTTGGTGCTAGAAATGTTTTCGCCCCCATGATAGCACACGCGGATATCGGCCAAAACGGGCTTAGCCAGCGCGACCAGTACCAACCCTAATACAATAGACTTTAAATGCTTTACCATCCATAAGCATTTTCAAAGCTTATACCGATAGGCGTAAAATCGGACAATAAAATAGATTTCTATCGTAATTATGCGTTTACCACCTCTAAATAAAGGATTTTCAGCATCAGTTGCTATTGGATGCAAAAAACAGGAAGCCAAAGCACATGCCGTTATATTTCCCCGTAATACCGCAACTTGGCATTGAAGCGCCTCAACAGCAAGCACTTCCGTATTTACAAACCAGCTATGGGCAGGCCTTTGATTGACTGTCTTCACCATAGCTAGAGAGCACATTATCGCAGTAAAAGAAGGGCACGAAATGGCCAGCAGCTAGGGCATATTTCGATTCCTCAATATGTAAAAAACCGAATCAGTGGCACTTGTTCCGACCGACTAATGATCGCCATAGCCCAACCACCCGAATGGCGAATAACTGTTACCGATGCAGGCCTGTACAAGCTGTGCCCCGACCCTTTCAAAATTTTCGCTGTTGCTGAGCAGGATAACTGCTATTCCCTTTTCGGGGAAAGCCACTGCAAAGTTCTGATTTGCCTCGCCATGTCCGGTATGGAAAAAAGCTTGTCCATAAGGCGACTGGAACAAACCTACGCCCAAGCCCCAGGCAAATTTGATGGAGTCGTTTTCGTGGGTTAGGCTGTCTCTCAAAGCACCGAATCCGCGTTTGCTGGTTACCGCAATTTGTGGCGAGAGCATCTGCCGAAAGCCGGCTTTACTCAACCCTTTTTGGGCCATTAGGTTTAGCACAAAATGGGCATAGTCTGTAGCGGTGGTCGACATAGAACCTGCTGCCCTGCTGCTTTCCCTTCTTTCCGAACCATATTTTTTGCCGTCCTTAAAATAAGCATATGAAAAATTGCTTTCGAAAGGCTTTTCCCAGACCATGCTGGTGTGCGGCATTTGCAAGGGTATAAATACTTCTTCGCGGGCAATCACCTCAAGTGGTTTTCCGGTATATTCTTCTATCATAAAACCCAACAGGTTGAGACCCTCGTTCGAATAATAGAATTTCTCACCCGGTTTGGCAATCAGGCTGGTTTTGTTGCCATACAATTGGCGTAATACGGGCAAACCTGCGCTATGGGACAACAACATCCTTGGCGTAATGCGGTTAAACGAAGCGGTGTCTTCGGCCAAATCTTTCCATTTTTCATATTGGCCAATGGGCTTTTTCAGGTAAAAATGAACGGGTTTATCCAGGCTGAAAACCCCTTGATCAACCAGCCGCATAAAAATATAGGCGCTTACAGGTTTGGTTAGGGAGGCGGCATACATTACCGTACTGTCATTTAGGCCTTTTTGGTTTTCCATATCCTTATAACCAAAGCTTGAAGAAAATACAATTCGATTCTGGTTAACAATGGCCACCTGCAAACCAGCAAGTTTGCCGCTATCGACTAAATGCGCCAATCTTTTTTGTAGGGCTATCCCACTAATCGATCGGCCATCGAGTTGTTTAATTTGCTTGGTTTCTTGCGCCAACGAAGGCAACAGGTAAAATACGAAGGCGAGTGCCAAAAGTTGTTTTTTCATCATGAAAGTGTTTAGGCCAAAATTAGGGCCATTGGCCATTCCTTTCAACGACAGCTTACCGACACCTTGGCGACACTTTGCTTCTTAAACGTGCAAAAGGCCATTTTACCTCAAAAAAGCAAAGGCTAAAGGATAACGAACCGGCTGTTGGTTAATGGACCTGAACAGGTTGAGCAGACACATGACCACGGTATAAAAGTAGATTAGTATGGTTAAGGGAAATCCTACCGGAAAGAAGAAAATCAATAATAGTACCGAAGGCACAAAAGCAAAAGACATGGTGAGCTGAAAATTGATCACCTGTTTGCCTTGACGGTCGTATTCTGGTTGCTCGTCCCTTTTAAGAAACCACAAAAATGCAGGCAGGATAATATTGAGGATGGGAAAAAACAAACCGATGAGGGCCAATCCGTGAAACATGGGCGCTAGTTTATTCGCCTTTTGAGTAGTTGTGGCATCAGGCGCTTGCTCCAAGAGCATTTCGGGCGCCACATCCAGGCAATCGGCCAGCAATTTCAGTGTAGCCGGATGTGCTTCTACCACACCTTTTTCAATACGCTGAATGGTTCTGGCACTCACACCCGAAAGCGCGGCCAGCTGTTCTTGGCTCATTCCTTTTTGACGACGGAAAACGGCTAATGGCGAGGTGGGCATGCGCAAATATAGAGGTTGTTTACTATTCGCTGAAAAAGCGCGGACCTTTTTTAGGGAATGATATAGATTTTGCGCATTTTAATAATCAACAATAAAGTATTAAAGGAATTTAAGACTTGAACAAATGAAAAGACTCATCATATTTATGCTCCTGCTTTCAGTGTTTCCACTGCCTTTTCGCAAACTCAATATCCTGGTACTCCAAATCAGATAAGCAACATCATTAATGTCAATGACACTGCTTATCTGCGTGTCTTAGACGGCATCATCATCGACAAAAGCTATCAGATCAAAGCTTACGAAAGAGCCAGCATTAGGCAACGGGAAGACCTTGCACATCTTGAAAACAAAGAGCACAAGCGCGTAATGATCATAAGTCTTGAAGTAAGCGACCTCGAATCAAAAATAGACAGCGTTTTATATTCGAGGCCCACATTTATAGAAAATTATAAATATCCATTAGATATTCGTCTACCCATCTCCATTAATAATAAGCTGTTGTCAAATGATCAAAAACAAGAGGTATTGGCTAAACTAACTTTAGAAAAAATTAAAAAAATAGAATACCTAGCTAATAACCATCCTAAAGTTAATCCTAAAATCACACCTTACGGAGTAATCAATTTAAAAACAGAGTAATTGGCTTCCAATTATTTAATAATCGGCCAGCAAACAAAAAAGCCTCTCAGTTTGCACTGAAAGGCTTTGCTCCCGAAGCTGGACTCGAACCAGCGACCCTCTGATTAACAGTCAGATGCTCTAACCGGCTGAGCTATTCGGGAGTACCGGTTATCCAAAAACGCCTTGTGGTATCTGCTTTGAACATATACCTCTGTTCGTTTTGGGAATGCAATATTAGGGCTTTTAAATTATTTATGCAATATTTGCAGTGAAAAAATTTTAAAAAAAATATAACTTAATAGATATGAGCCTGATAATCATAGGTACTGTGGCTTTCGATGCCTTGGAGACACCATTCGGAAAAACAGATAAAATTGTAGGTGGCGCTGCTACTTATGCCAGTTTAGCTGCTTCCTACTTCTACAACAAGACCAAAATCGTAGCCGTTGTTGGCGATGATTTCGGACAGGACAATATCAACATCCTGAACCAACACGGTGTTGATACCGAAGGCCTGCAGGTTAAGGAAGGCGAGAAATCTTTCTTTTGGAGTGGCAAATACCACAACGACATGAACAGCCGCGACACCTTGGTTACCGAACTGAACGTACTGGAAAACTTCGACCCGATCATTCCCGACAGTTACCAGGACTGCGAATATCTGATGCTGGGCAACCTAACGCCACAAATCCAACAAACCGTAATCAAACGCCTAAAAAACCGTCCGAAATTGATTGTATTAGACACGATGAACTTCTGGATGGATATTATGATGGATGATCTTTTGGAAACGATCAAAATGATCGATGTATTGACCATCAACGATTCTGAAGCCCGCCAATTGTCTGGAGAATATTCGTTGGTAAAAGCCGCCAACAAAATCCTGACCATGGGCCCAAAATACCTGATCATCAAAAAAGGCGAACACGGCGCACTATTGTTCCACGAAGACAAGATCTTCTCGGCCCCTGCCCTGCCTTTAGCCGATGTATTTGACCCAACCGGTGCCGGTGACACTTTTGCGGGAGGCTTTATCGGCTACCTGGCCCAAGTAGGGACCGTAAACTTCAACAACATGAAAAATGCCTTGATCTATGGTTCGGCCCTCGCTTCTTTCTGCGTAGAAAAATTTGGCATCGAACGCTTATTGGAGCTCGACAAAAAAGCCATTGCCGAACGCCTGCAACAGTTTGTAAACCTAAGCAGCTTCGAAATCACCCAATAAACAAGTCAATACCGCATATTTTAAAAGCCTGCTCAACAAGCGGGCTTTTTTATTTGATCTTAGAAAGGATTTGACTGTTTGTTGCTTTGCCAAACATTAGCCAATAGCTTAAGTCAATAAACCCACTACCTTGAATTTTTCGAATACGGTTTCGGTATGTGGTGCATCGGACAGTTCGGCGGTCAGGTCCTGCCCGGCCCAATGTTCGTAATGTTTGCCGTTTTTCCAGAGCCGGCTTTCGCCCACGTCGTAAATCAAACCTTTATAGGCTATCCAAACCTGGGGCTTATCCTGGCCGTTGCGCAAAGCAAGCTGCGATTTGGTGTAAGTTGGCAATTCCATTATTTAGCAGCCCTTTTGCCAAAAAATTCCAACAAATAGATGCCCAATAGCAACATGGACATGATGTAAAAATGGCTTTCCAACGGAATATCGATAATATTGATGCCCAGGGTCTCCTTGCTGTTGTAAATCAGGATAGGCAATCTGCTCATGATACCAAAACAGATATAAAAAGGCAACAAACAAATCAGATAGGCGCGATAAAAACGATACATAAACCTGATTTTGTTAACGTATTCGACAAAGAGCAGCAAGACAAACAAGAGCACAAAAACAACAATCGTATACCAATGATTGTGGCCGAAAAAGCCAAAGGCTATACAAAGCCCCAATAACAAATTGCTCAAAGTTAGGCTAAATTGCTGCAGGCTATTTTTAGGAAACCGGGCATTGAGGTATTGATAAACGTTAATCCCCAGAAAGCTGAAACCAAAGCAAAAAAGAAAAAACTCCAAGGGAACACCCCGGTAATAAATGCCGACTATAAACTCAGAGTTAAATTGCCAAATGCCAAAAATATGGAAAACAACTCCTATAGCCGAAAAAATAATGCCTGCAACCACTGCCGGAACAGCGGCATTGTTCAGTTTTTTGAGCTTAAATGCCTTACTATCTAGACAGAATGTCCAAGGAGCAAGAAAAAGAAAGATATCAAGACACAGGAACAGGTTCTTCATGCAAGTGGGTTTAATTTCTACCAGCCAAAAGTAGGGTTTTGCCCGCGTTTAACGCATATCTTTTTTCCATAGCAAACAGTTTCACAAAAAAAGGCCCCAAATATTGGAGCCTTTTCGTGTTTTGATAGGTATTTAGACCTCTGTTACTGCCATGTCTTTGGCGTAGGTTTTTAGGTATTTCTTTAAAATGCCCCTGGCCACGTGGATACGCGTTTTTACCGTGCCGATCGGAATATCCAATTCTTCGGCAATCTCGTGGTATTTGTAGCCTTCGAAATATTTGATGAAAGGCACATAGTATTCAGGCTGCAAAGTAGCCAAGGCCTTATGGATATCGCCCATCACAAATTTGCTCTCCACTGCATTTCTAGTTGCGCTGTAATGTAAGTTGGCCGAAGAAATGTCTTCGCTTTGCGTAATCAAGGTATTTGTTTTAACCATGCGCCTGTAGTTATTGATGAACGTATTGCGCATGATGGTAAACAACCACCCTTTTAAATTAGTGCCTTCTTTAAATTTGCTGTAATAAGTAACCGCTTTAAGCAGCGTATCCTGTACCAAATCATTAGCATCTTCAATATCTTTTGTAAAATTTAAAGCAAATGACTGTAATGAGCCAGAATAATCATGCAATTGGTGGTTAAATTGAAGCTGTGTCATAGTTTTTACCGCCACATCGCCGCACCGTGTGCTCCGGGCCATGGGCGCAAAGCGCTGGCAATGGCTGCACCGCTGCATTTATGCGGTGGCGCCGCTGGCCCTGCTGCATTTCT
>JBCNPG010000120.1:0-7494 GCA_039593445.1 Pedobacter sp. | reverse complement strand
AAACCTGATATTTTTTTTGATACAATGAAGATGGTGCTCGTTCACCTTATTGGCAACGGTATCAAAGTCGAAATCTTCGTTTGTTCCACAATCGAGCATACTGAAATAAAGTGTGGGTTTAATGCTTTCAAAATATTCCATCAAAACACTTGCCCATACAACCTGACATTTACCTTCTACCTGCGGCAAGATCTGATTAATCCCATCCTGAAAAATGATTTTTCTTACGTACATGCTTTCTAAATTACCTTGGGGATATAAAAGCAACAAATTTCCGGGTGTTGAAAGCACTTCTTTGGCATGCCCTAGGCTTTCGCTAATGGAACGACTGCCAGGTGCAACCGAAAATCCACCCAGCCGTTTTAGCCATTTTCGTTTTTTCAATTGCCCTTTCAACACCATGACTTGAAAAGTCTTTAATTGATCGTGATCTGCAAATACTTTTCTGCAGAGGTAGAGCGCCATTAGTCCATCCAGAAAGCTAAAATGGTTGCACATCAACAGGTAGGAATGGCCTTCTTTGATTTTGATCGGATCAATAACTATTTTATTGAAGCGAGATCTTAATACCACACCAACCAGGCTCGTAGTGAGTTTAAATAACCAACCTCCCAGCGGTTTACCCTTAATAATCATATCCCTACTGCGTTTCTAACTTTTTCTTCCTCAATTTCCACAATAGCTACTGCCCAAGCGTACGCTCCATCATGCGTAATGGATAAGCTGATTTGAAAGCTTTTTTCGATATGGTTATGCAAGATAACTGTTGGAATCCCTCCAATTTTATCCCGCTTGATTTCTATTCTTTTTAAGCTGAGCGGTTGTTGATTGATTTGTTTAACCGCTTTATACACCGCTTCCTTAGCCGCCCAGGTCGCAGCAAACCTCAACAGTGGATCTGCAAATTGGTTACAATAGTTGATTTCACCCTCAGTGTAGATTTTTGCTTCAAACAATGGATTAAACGACTTTTCAAACTCCTCAAGTAAAACCAAATCATTGCCAATCGCAAATTTTCTTGCGGCAGATTTCATCGTATCTACATGTAATTGTTCTTCGGTCATTAGTGTTTAGCGTATATTAACCCGTTTATAAAACTATAAATTAGGCCTTGAAATACTCATCGCACTGTTTGTACCCCCAAAACCATAGTTCAAGCATACAATCTGATTGATTTCCTTTTCAACAAGCTTATTAGAAATAAGATGTTTGTAATAGGCTATCGGATGACTTGGACCGTCCCATCCTTCAGTTCTTTGCAATGGTTCTAATTCCTGATTAAAATCATTTGCGTTTAAGCAAGGAAGTACTTTTTGCTCTTGTAGCATCATTACAGCAGCTATTAGTTCGATGGCGCCTGCACCACCCAGCGTATGCCCCAATTGAGATTTTGGCGCAGAAATTTGATAGCCATCTTCTCCCAGCACATCTACCACACTGAACAATTCGACAGGATCTCCTGCTCTGGTAGAAGTTCCATGAACTTTTACAACATCGGGCTTGATAGGATGTTGATCCATTAGCCCTTTCCACAGCCGTTTTTGTGCATAATAGGATGGAAAAAACAAATCTCCATCTCCATCAACATTATTAAAATAACTATCTATAACCGCAAGAATGTTTGCCCCTCTTGCTTTTGCCATTTCATATTCTTCAAGCGCTACAACACCACTCCCAAAAGAACAAACAAGCCCTTTTCGGTTGACATCAAACGGACGCGAACTTTCTGCCGGACTAAAACCTCTGCTTAGCACACCCATAGCATCAAGTCCTGCAAAGGTTTCTATCGAATTTCCTTCAGAGCCGCCTGCAAGTGCTCTATCTTGCAACCCAAATTTGATGAGGCGATAAGCATAGCCTACGTTGCCTAAACCTGTTGCACAGGCCGAGCCAAGCGATTCGCTAATTCCCTGGTTTTTGATCAGGCCCGAAACATGTGCGGCCTCTCTATAAATCATCCCTCGAATACCAAAATATGGCCCTAATAATTTGGTTTTCTGGTGTTTTTGAAAAACACTTACCCATCCAGGTCGTCCTATTTGATATCCACCGCTATTGGTTCCAATTGCCACGGCAGTTTGTTCTGACTGGATTTCGCTTCTATTCCATCCTGCCATTTCTATTGCCTCCAAAGTACCCAACATCGATCCCATAGCACTCATATCAGCCGTAACACTATTGGCAGCTGGTATCCGACCTAAGGTATCGACGTATTCTCTTGGATATCCTTCTACAACAGAACAGTATATGGTTTCGATGCTCAAGTCATGAGGATCGATAAAACCGGAGACCTTTGATCGAATGCTATTTCCATATAACATTGTTTCGTCCCATTCTCGAATAAAGCTTTCTCCTGCAAAAAGGCGCCGTTTGAAATCTGGCAGGTCTTTACAATTGGGAAAAGCTCCTCCCATACCCACAATCGCCACCTTTCTATTGGGACTTACCATGTTATCCTCTTTTTTTTGTTTCAATAATAAGGTCTACCAAATCTTTCATCGTTGAGCCCAATTCATCCACGTCATCATCGTCAAATTGGATGTCAAAAACTTGTTCGGCCTTTATTACGACATTGATTCTTTCGGTTGATGGCACGTTTAAATCCGCTACCAAATCAGTGCTTTCAGTAGCATTTTTGAGCTTTTCAGGATCAATTTGTCTTACACCTTTGAAAATCTCTAACAGCTCATCAAATATTTCTTTTCTTTCCATTTTATTTTAACATTTTTTCTTTTTTGATCACTTTGCCGGTAATCCCTGTCAATTCAGCTATTTGTATGAAATCTTTAGGAAGATCAAAAGCTAAAAATTGCTCCGATGTATAATTTTTAAAGTAAGTATTTAGGTTTAAACCATTGGGCACTTTATAAATCCGTCCATCACAGATCATCTGTCTAAATTTATATTGTTTAATCTGTCCAATACAAATCATTACTTCTCCTTCTTCCAGAAATCCCATAAAATTTACCTGGCCAATGGACAAAAACAGTGGAGTAAATTCATTCTTCAACACATCAAAGCTACAATTCAGCTTTTTGCTTTCCAAAAAAAGTCCACAAGAAGCATTAATGCCTTGAGCAAATGATTCTACCATATCCACACCTCTAAAAACCCCAAAATGATCATTTACATCAAATCCGGTAGGGGTGTAGCTTGCAATTATTCCTTCATCAGGCGAATGCCAATGATACGAATCAACCAGAAGCTTACTCGGACCATGAACAAGCAAAGAAGTTGGCGAAACACCAATTAAATTATCCATATCCTAAGTTTAAGCCAGTCCCCCGTTGATAGGGATATCTGAACCGTTAATGAATGTTGATTGATCTGACAACAGAAATGAAACTAACGACGCAACTTCTTCTGCTTTTCCAAATTTTCTAGAGGGCGTTATTGCCAAGAATTTTTCTTGATCAGCTTGTGGTATACGGGCTGTCATTTCAGTTTCAATATATCCGGGAGAGATGCTCAAGACCCTAATTTCATGTGCATCATTTAATACGCCCGCTTCTTTAGCCAAAGACTTGGAAAAAGCCACTAGGGCGGCTTTTGTAGACGCATAAACAGATTGAAATGCATTTCCCGTATGTGCAGATATCGAACTCATATTAATGATTGTCCCTCTCTTGTTCGCACTAAAAATCTTCATGGCAGTCTTGCTAATGAGGATGGGAGCCCTTAAGTTGATATTTAAAATGCTATCAATATCCTTCTCGCTTTGGAAAAGTATGGAATTGTCTTTCGCGATCCCTGCATTGTTAATTACAGCAACAAGCTCATTCCCGTGTTCTTTTTTCAGTTGCTTGCAGAATGTTGAGACTTGTACCGGATCAGAAAAATCGGCACATAAAATCTCACTGTTGGGAAATGTTTTTGTAAAACTATTTTCGCTGGTGGCATGCAAAATCAAGTAATAATCGCCAGCCAGCTTTTCGGCTATTGCCAAACCAATTCCACGACTCGCGCCAGTTATTAATATTTTCTTCAGCAGCATTGAAACGTTAACTTTTTAACCCGAGGCCTATAACATTTTGAATAAAATCATGTATTCAAAATGCTACCTCACATATTTAATCAATTGAAATTCAGTTTTTTAACAAATAAAAAACAATGATTACATCAGCTAAAGTTAGTGATTTATTGCATAGTTGACGAATTTTATAATAATTGGAAAATGATTAAAAACTTCCTTATGGGCAAACGTAAAACAAACCTGTCAAGAAAGCGCCGACTAAAACACTCAGGATAAAGAATAACATGGTCATGCGAACAAACAAATATGCTTTCCTTGAACGGTTAAGCTTCAAAATATTTGCATCTAGCAGACTACAAAAAAGGTGTATTTTATAGGTATTAACCGCGATTTAGGCTCTATTCTCTTTAGCTTTGCCAGCAATAAACGAACGGAAATACAATAATTTTTGTTTATAATTGTTAAACTTAAAACGACATTATCGACATGAAACAAAGGTTACTTGCTATTGCTGCCGTTCTCATTTTAAGCTCAACTACGCCAAGCCTGTGGGCACAGGCCCCTGCCCCAAGCCAACAGGCGCCCGCCAAAGCGCAGGCCGCCACTGCCAAAACGCCCCTGCAGACTGCTAAATCGGCAACTGGCTATAGCCGAGTGGATACGGCAAAAAATACAGACCCCAGTTTACGAGGCCAATACCAGTTCATGCTGTCGAGATCAAAATCGCTGAACGGCTATAAACTCATCAACCCTTATCGTTTAAGTACCCTTTGGCAAAGCGTAAGCGATACGCTGCGCAAGGAGCGTGTAGAGCTGAACAAGGCCAAGAGCAAAATTGCCGAACAGGCTAAAACCATCAACAGCCTGCAAACCGATATCACCGGCAAGGAAACTTCGCTAAACAATGCCGATGCCAAAGTAAACGAAATCAATTTCTTGGGCATTTCCTTCACCAAAGGCACCTATAATATTATTGTTTGGTCTATTATCGCGATCTTGGCCATTGCCCTATTTGTGGTAATTGCCAGGTCTACGAAGAATATCTTGGAAGCCAAGCACCGCACCCAGCTCTACGATGAGGTTTCGGCCGAGTACCAAGCCTACAAAGCCAAGGCCAGCGAGAAGGAACGCAAATTGGCCAGAGAGCTGCAAGACGAACGCAATGCGATGGAAGAGCTCAAGGCAAGAGGAAGATAGACAATTAGGAAGCCACGTTCAAACATCTCGTCGGGTACTCAATCCAACCGCGCTTACTTCAGCTTTGATACAAATTCAAGTACTTCATCTGCTGTTGTGGCTACATCGTCTTTAACCGTATAGTTTGGCCATACTGGAGCAGGATCGTTGGCTTTGCCATTAGCCCTTACAAACTGCTTGGTGGATGTAGAAAAAGTAAAACCAGTATGTGGCAGCTTCAGGTAAATGAGCTCGCCATAATCATTGGCCGGTTCTCCGCTTGCCTCTCCAACCAAGGTGGCCAAATGGAAATCCTGTATGGTATTGGCTAACATGTTGGCGCTCGAAAAGGTTCTGGGACCTATCAATACCAACACCTCGCCCTTGTAAAGCAAATCGTTATGCGCAGGTGCCTGTGGCTTCGATGCGCTGCTTTTCAAAACCGTACCGTTTTTGGCCTCAAAATAGTAGGGCATCTCCTGAGCTCCACCGCCCTTCATCCTTTCGTTAAGCTGTGCTTTATAAGTTTGACTTACTTTCCACCTTACCCCGCCTGTCATCCTGAAAGGTTTTTCGGTAATATAGCCCAACAACATTTCGCCCAAGGCCGAGTTGCCGCCACCGTTTAAGCGAAGATCAATGACCAATCGCTTGGGCCCCTCCTGTTTGATCTGCCTGAAAGCAGAATCCAGGAAGGATTTGAATTGCTCTGGCTTAGCGGTAAGCGAATTGATTTTTAAATATGTATCTCCATCGGGCAATCGATTATAGGCATAGTCCACTTTTTTGGGTGCTTTTGGCAAACGGCCAAGCCTCTCGCGCAAGCTAAGCAGCGAAATCGGATTCAAGGTTACCTCCATGGTCTTGCCTTCGTGCGAATACACTACCTGATACGGGCCTCTGATGCCGTAAATATCCAGGTACGCAGGCATATCGCGACAAACGTCCACTGCCCTCCACGACTTCAAACCGCCCATGTGCCTGCTCAGCAGATCAACCAGTTTACCAGCTGCTATACCATTGATGCTGACCAGTTTGTCGCCGACTACCAATTTTGCTGCTGACGAAGCATCGGCCCGTACCACCAGGTATTGGCCATCAAACTCGCTAAAAACCACTGGAAACAAAATATTTTCGTTTGCTTTCAGCCTTCCCAATAATTCGTCTGGCAGATTAAGGCTGCTATGGCCTTCGTTAAGCGAGCCTACCAAGGGCGCCATAACCGGCCATGCCTGCAAAGCGGTCATCCCATCATGCAGCGAATTGGCCAAACTGTCTCTAAGCCTGCGGTATTTTTCCTTGCTGATGCTATGATACATGTTGGGATGCACCTCATTGGTGGTAGCTACAAGATAGGCTATATCTTCGAGCAGTTCTTTTTTGCTGAACCGCTTTTCGGCTTTAGCCGTATCCAACCCGTTGGCCAACACGCCAGTGCAACTAAGGAGCACTAAAAGAGAACTGAATAAATATTTCATGTGAGAATGACGCTATATGACTGCTTAAGGCAGCAAGGATAATTATATTTTACGCTTACGAAGTAAAATGCTCTATTTTTTTACATTCTAACAAATTAATCTACGGAATTTTCGTAATTAAGTTTTGGTTTAATAGATTCACTATGAAGCAATTGACCATGATCAAAAAGCTTGATCAAATATTTCATTAAACTCAACAACAACAATGAAAAAAACAAACGCAAACAACTGGAGCCTTAAGAAAGGCGAACAGCTAGACCGTAAACAACTGAAGAAAGTATTGGGTGGCGGACCGGGAGGCCCTGCAGGTCCGGGATGCCTGGAATGTATCGTTTGGGGCGTGGTGAAAGAATCGACTTGGTACGACGCCTGCGGTTCGATGTTTATAGACGATTATTGCAAGCAAAAGTATGGCATGGACGCTACCGCGCGTTGCGCACGCGAATGCAGCAAAATAGATCATTTAGACAATGGCGACGACCCGGGACCGATACAGCCCTAACAAGCCAACTCCACATAAATAAAAAAGCCCCGAGAATTTCGGGGCTTTTTCTTGATCTATAAAATCGTTAAACTTTGATTTCTACTTCAACACCGCTAGGCAATTCAAGTTTCATTAAAGCATCTACGGTTTTAGAGTTAGAGCTATAAATATCTAAAAGACGTTTATAGGCGCACAACTGGAACTGCTCACGTGCTTTTTTGTTTACGTGTGGTGAACGCAAAACAGTGAAAACTTTCTTCTCTGTTGGCAACGGAATAGGTCCGCTAACTACTGCGCCTGTAGGCTTTACAGTTTTTACGATTTTCTCAGCAGATTTGTCTACCAAATTGTAATCGTAAGATTTTAATTTGATTCTAATTCTT
>JBCNPG010000012.1:0-13731 GCA_039593445.1 Pedobacter sp. | reverse complement strand
TCTGCCGCAGCCAACAACGCAGGCCCGGCGATTACCATTTCATTTATTATTGCGGCTATCGGTTGCGCCTTTGCCGGCTTATGCTACGCAGAGTTCGCCTCGATGATTCCTGTTGCAGGTAGTGCCTATACCTATTCTTATGCCACCATGGGCGAATTCATCGCTTGGATTATTGGTTGGGATTTGGTATTGGAATACGCCGTAGGTGCGGCCACCGTATCGATCAGCTGGAGCCGTTACCTGGTCAAGTTCCTGCAGTATTTCGACATACACCTGCCCGCGCAGATGGTCATGTCGCCGTTTGATACCGCAACCTTGGCCGATGGTTCTATTGTATCGGGCGTCATTAACTTGCCAGCGGTGTTCATCGTGGTTTTGATGTCACTGATTTTGATCAAAGGAACCAAGGAGTCAGCCATCATCAATGGTTTAATTGTAGCTATTAAAGTGGTTATCGTATTGCTTTTCATCTTCTTGGGATGGAAATACATCAACACCGAAAACTTCACGCCTTATATTCCTAACAACACCGGCAAATTTGGCGAGTATGGTATCTCTGGTATCATTAGGGCGGCGGGTATCGTATTCTTTGCCTATATCGGTTTCGATGCGGTATCTACAGCAGCTCAAGAAGCCAAAAACCCGAAAAAAGACATGCCTATCGGTATCTTGGTGTCGTTGTTCATCTGTACTATCCTTTACATCTTATTCGCCCACGTTATGACTGGCGTAGCCAACTACGAGTTGTTCAAAGGTCAAGATGGTATTGCTCCGGTAGCTGTTGCAATCGACAATATGGGTATTAAAAATGCTGCTGGCGTTGTTGCTCCTGCTTATCCTTGGCTAAACAAAGCGATCATCTTGGCTATCTTGGGCGGTTATGCCTCAGTAATCCTGGTGATGTTGATGGGCCAATCGAGGGTATTCTTCTCGATGAGTAAAGACGGATTGTTACCAAAAGTATTCTCAAGCGTACACCCTAAATTCAGCACGCCTGCAAAAAGCAACTTGTTGTTTATGGTATTCGTGAGCTTGTTCGCGGCTTTCGTTCCTGCACGTGTAGTAGGCGAAATGACCAGTATCGGAACTTTGTTCGCCTTTATCTTGGTGTGTATCGGCATCATGATCTTGAGAAAACGCATGCCAGAATTGCCAAGAGCCTTCAAAGTGCCTTTGGTTCCATTGGTTCCTATTTTAGGTGTTTTGGTATGTTTGGGCATGATGGTTTTCTTGCCACTAGATACTTGGGTTCGTTTATTGGTATGGATGATTATCGGTATCAACGTTTACCTATTCTATGGCATCAAGCACAGTGCGCTTTCTGACAACCTGAAAGCCACCATGATCAAGAGCAGCAAAACAGTTTCTTACGTAGGTTTGGTATTGGCCGCACTACTCGTTGTGGTAGCTATCCTTCACCACCACCTATCATTAGAAGCCATGCAGGTTGATGCTACCGCCACTGCAGATGTAGGACTTTACTACTTCTCGTTAGGCTTTGCTATCCTGCACGTTATTATTTATGGCTACAGAATAGCCACCGTAAATAACGTTGAACCTAAATAATTACATCAAAACATGATAAGGAAAGCCTCGATAATTTATCGGGGCTTTTTTATTTGAATTGCCCGCACCAATTAAACAATCGACAATAAACCAATCCGCTATGGCCAACCTCTATATCACCTAAGCAATTTAACAACAAGAAGTTTACCTTATATTCTCATATAAAGCCTTAACTTTGTCACAAAATCATTACCGCTATGCAATTCGATTTCAGCCAAATTCTTTCTACTACCATGGTTCTTTTTGCCATCATCGATATTTTGGGCTCTATTCCTATCATCATCGAACTGCGCAAGAAAGCCGGGCATATCCAATCGGAGAAGGCGGCCATAGTTGCTACGGCCTTGATGATTATCTTTTTGTTTGCAGGCAAAACTTTGTTGAGCGTTATCGGCGTGGATGTCGAATCATTCGCCATCGCTGGCTCTTTCGTTATTTTTGCCTTGGCCATGGAAATGGTTTTGGGACTTACCCTGTTTAAAGAAGAATCGCCCGATACGGTTTCTATCGTGCCACTTGCCTTTCCGCTCATTGCCGGCGCTGGCACCATGACCACCCTCCTATCGCTCAAAACCGAATATGCCACCCAAAACATTATCGTAGGCATTGTTCTCAATATGCTATTCGTTTATTTCGTGCTGAAAAACACCAATCGATTAGAAAAGCTATTCGGCAAAACAGGTTTGAACATTCTGAGAAAGGCTTTTGGTATTATCCTTTTGGCCATCGCAATTAAGCTGTTCAGGACGAATACGGGGCTTTAGTTAGGAGTGCTTAGTTGAAGGTGAAAAGTTCAAAGTGAAAAGTTCAAAGTGAAAAGTTCAAAGTTTTAAGTAAGCGGTTTATTGCTCGTCGTTAACAGGAGGAATCTATTCTCCGTTGGGGGAGTGACAAAGGATGGGATAGTCGATTTATGGCTTTTGGCTTAGCATTTAACGATCTCTTAATGCCTCAATGGTTTAAAATTCATACAAAAGCATTAATACAAAAACCTTAACGATTAGCTGCCACGAAATATAAGCTTAGTAAATGTAACCTTTTTTGATTAGCTTAGTCAAACAGTAAATCGGATACCGAAATGAACAATTTTGAGCAATTTACGGTCATCATTGGCGTGCTCGCCGTTATTTTCGAAGGCATTAGGCATTTGAAGGAGAAACTCTTTGGCCGAAAGCATAGCCACTAGTGCTATTGTTTGATGAGCCTGGCCACAAACATGCTGTCGGCCTTGTGTCCATAACCTTTAATCAGTTCCATTTTTTCGAGTTTAAGGTCGAAGTTTTTGGTTAAGTAATCCACCATATCTTCATTTTCGGCCTTAAATACAGAGCAGGTCATATAGATCAGCGGTTTTCCTTTTTTAAGGTATTTAACTACGCTACCGGCAATGGCTTTTTGCAATTTATTGTAGTTTTCTACTTTGTAGTCTTCAAAAAAGCAAAGCATTTCTGGCGTACGGCCCCATGTGCCCGAGCCCGAACACGGCGCATCAACCAAAATGCCGTCAAATTCGTAATGGTGCAATACCTGATCGTTATTCTGCAACAGGTCGATCACTTTTTGATGGTATTTCTTGATACCTGCCAATTGAAAGCGTTCCTGCAGATTACCCAAGCTGGTTGCCCGTACATCGCTTACCAACAATTCGATTTGTGGTTCCAAACTATGCAACAACAACGATTTTCCGCCAGATGCGGCACAGCAGTCCCACCAATAATCGCCCGCTTGAGGTTCAAAATAATCGCCTGTGTGCTGCGAGGACAGATCCTGGACCTGATACAGCCTTTGGTCGCTAAGCAGCTGTTCCAGTTTGGTGCCATTGGGCAAAGCCAACGTTGCAGGCCCAACTTCCTTGGGTATTACACCTTGGGCGGTCAACTGGTTAATGACTGCCTGGATATGCGTTTCCTTTACGCGGATAAACAAATCAGGCTGTATAAAAAAGGATGCACGAAAAGCGTCGGCATCGATACCGGCAGACAATTGGGGCTTGAATGTAAAAACATCGGCAAGCTCAAATGCCGAATATTTCTTTTGAACCAAGGCCATTTTATCGGCCAACGGTAATGCAAACGAGTTTTCAAACTCAGGCAACTGGCTAGCCACAACCAGGCTTGGCGCATCATTGCAGAGGAAATCGGCAACAGCCAACCTTTCTATGGTCTTTAATTTGCCCAAAGCCTTGCCCAGCCTAAAATAGCTGTACAGGTAACGCGTAGCCCACCTGCGGTCTGACGATCCCATCTGCTTGTTTTGCTTAAAATAGGCAAATAGGTAACGATGTAAAGGCAATACGCCATCGTAGTTGCCCAACAATTGCTCAAAGGCCCTGATTTGATGTTCTACTTTCATGTTTGCAGATTAATCGACCACAATTAAGTTAAGGTTTTTGAACTGCAGCAACATCAAATCCTTATTCACATAGCCATATTGCGGATGATATTCAAATTCGAAATTGTTGTGCAGTCCCTTGTATTTCTCTTTAACCAGATAGTCGAGATAGCTTTCGCCATGTTTGGCCAACAGTTTTCCGAAATAAAAACCTATGTCGAAGCCTTTGAACGAATATTCGCTGGGCTCAAAGCTAAATTCGGACCGGTACTTTTTGACAAAGCTGATCACCGCTGCGCTTTTATAATCGATATGATAGGATGAACTGATAATGGTATTGAGGTTTTGCAGCTGCTCAATATTATAGTTCTGCTTTGCCCAATTCGGATGCCCAAAAAGGTTAAGGTCATAGCCACCGGTTTTCAGGTTCTTGAGCTTGGCTAATTTATCGATGCTAGGTGCCACAAAAGCCAATTCAGACGAGCAGATGACTACAGCATATTTCTTGCCCTTGATCATCCGCGTTTCGAAGGCATATGCCGACGTGAACTCCTGCACCACATAATTGGGATATTGTTGCTTAAAGCGTGCTCGCAAAGGTGCCGCAAATTGTTCATCGGCCGTTTTTTTCGGATTGATGAGTACCACGATACTGTTGCTAGCCTGGTAATGATCGGCAATGTAATCGGCTATTTTACCGGCATGCTGATCGATATTGTTCACAATGGAAATCAACTTCGGGTTATTAAATTCGCTGGGTTTTGAAGCCGCCAAAGGCGATACCATGGCCAAGTCGTTGGTTACCGAATAGCTTGACAAATACTTGAGGCCTTCCGGAAAAACCGGTCCGATAATCAGGTTGCTGTTTTTCAGGCTCCCTCTTTTCAGGAGCGTAGCCAGCTGGCTATTGTCGTCGCGGGTATCAAAAACATCGAGCTTGAAATTAAGTCCAGAAGCTGTAGCCGAATCGATGCCCATTTTCACGCCCTGGTAAAAATCGATGGCCATATTAGCCCTGTCCATCTGTGCCTTTGTGGCTGTTTTAAGGTTAATCTCGTTCAGCTTAAAAGGAATGAGCAAGGCAATATCGGCCTGCGTAAATCTCTTTACGGGCTTTTCTGCCTTGGCTGCATTGGTTTCAGCGCCAGGCTTTTTAACCGTATTGTTTACTTTGGGCGAACAAGCTGCCGCAACCAAGATCAACAACGTCCCAATCAGTTTAAAGTATTTGGTCATATTTGATGATGATGTGATGTTCCGTACCGAAGCCGATACGGAAACTGAAAACTGCCAACTGAGAACGGTTAACCTAGCTTACTCCCATTCGATGGTTGCCGGTGGTTTAGAGCTGATATCGTAAACAACGCGGTTTATTCCTTTTACTTTATTGATGATCTCATTAGAGATTTTGGCCAATACCGGATACGGCAAGTGGCACCAATCGGCCGTCATGCCATCAACCGACTCCACTGCACGAAGACAGATTACGTTTTCGTAGGTACGCTCATCGCCCATTACCCCAACCGACTGTACCGGCAGGAAAATAGCGCCAGCCTGCCATACTTTATCGTAAAGACCAGCTTCTTTGAGGTTATTGATGTAAATGGCGTCTGCCTCTTGCAAAATAGCTACTTTTTCTGCGGTAACATCGCCCAAGATCCTAATGGCCAAACCTGGACCAGGGAAAGGGTGACGGCCCAAGATGAAGCCTTCTATGCCTAAGGTTTTGCCTACTCGCCTTACTTCGTCTTTAAATAAGGTATTGAGTGGCTCTACTACTTTCAGTTTCATAAAATCGGGCAAACCGCCTACATTGTGGTGCGATTTAATGGTTGCCGAAGGCCCTTTTACAGACACCGATTCGATCACATCTGGATAAATGGTTCCCTGTGCCAGCCAGGTTACGTCTTTTACCTCATGCGCTGCATCATCAAAAACCTCGATAAATACACGACCGATGATCTTACGCTTTTGCTCGGGATCTTTAACGCCAGCCAATTGGCTCAAGAAGCGCTCTTTGGCATCAATGCCTTTAATGTTGAGGCCCATGTGCTGATATTGTTCCAAAACGCTTTCGAACTCGCCTTTGCGCAACAAACCGTTATCTACAAAAATACAGTGCAGGTTGGTGCCTATGGCTTTGTGCAACAGAATGGCCGCTACGCTAGAATCAACGCCGCCCGATAGCCCTAGCACAACCTTATCGTCGCCCAATTGTTTTTTCAGCGATTCGATGGTCGTTTCTACAAAGGCATCTGCAGTCCAATCTTGGGCACAGCCACAAATATCAACCAGGAAGTTTTCAAGCAGGATTTTGCCATCCGTGCTATGCGTCACTTCCGGATGGAACTGAATGGCATAGGTCTGCGTATCTTTTACATGGTAGCCGGCAACTTTTACTTCCGCCGTGCTGGCAATGATTTCAAAATGATCTGGTACTTTGGTAATGGTATCGCCATGGCTCATCCATACCTGCGAATCGATATTGATGCCTTTGAACAATTTGTTCTCTTGGTTTACAAAGCTCAAATTAGCACGGCCGTACTCTCTGGTTGATGATGCCTGAACATCGCCTCCGCTTTGCTGCGCAATAAACTGTGCACCATAACAAACCGCCAACAAAGGATAGCTTTTAAATAAATTAAGGTCTACATAAGGCGCGTCTTCCTGGCGAACCGAGTAAGGGCTGCCCGAAAGGATAATGCCTTTTACGGTAGAATCTAATTCTGGAATGTGGTTGAAAGGGTGGATTTCACAGTAAACATTAAGTTCGCGAACACGACGTGCAATAAGCTGGGTAAACTGCGAACCAAAATCGAGTATGATGATTTTTTCTAGCATGGGCAAAGATAGGCTTTTTAGTTGATTTTCACAGTGAAAAATCGAACACTAATTTAAAATTTGACGAGTTTGGCCAAGGTGGCTACCCCGGCCAACCGACCAAAAAAAATAGGAAATGAGATGCTGATTGCCTAGCCTGGCAAGTGGTCTTTGGGCAAAAACTCCGTCTTTACGCCAAACCTGTTTAAAAAATCTACGCCCTCATCGCTGGCCAGGCCTTTATAGGCGGCGTACGAGTCTCTAAAATATACCCTTTTGATACCCGACGAAAGAATAAGACGGGCACAGGCAATGCATGGCGACAAAGTGGTGTACAACGTAGCGCCTTCTAATTTAGAGCCGTTTTTGATGGCATAGAGAATGGCATTTTCTTCGGCATGCAGCGCCAAAGAGCAAGAACCTTTGCTATCGCGGGCACATCCTGTTTCTGGCCATTCCTCATCGCAGTTGTGGGTACCAGAAGGCGGTCCGTTATAGCCGATGGAAATAATCCGTGTATCTTTAGTAAGCACGGCCCCAACATGGGCCCGCACACAATGTGAGCGGGCAGCCAGGTCTGAGGCTAAATTCATAAAGATCTGATTGAATGACGGTTTATCCATATTGAATACGCTGGTTTAAAGTTATTTCCTTTGTCCTACTTTGTGCCCGTAAACGGCAAAATAAAGGATATATAAATAACATGGCATCATGCTTACGAAAAATGCCAATTGAAAATGTACATGTCGAACATCTTTCAAATAACCATAAAGCAGGGGCCAAAGTGCACCACCTGCAATCCCCATAATCATGATAGCCGACCCTGTTTTAGTAAATTTGCCCAAGCCTTTTATCCCCAGTGGAAATATGGCAGGCCACATCAGCGAATTTGCCAAACCCAACAGGGCCACAAATATAACCGAAGTATAACCGCTGGTCAAATAGGCCGCGGCCGTAAACAGCAGTCCCAAAAAGGCACAAATCTTCAAAGCCGCCTGTTGGGTTAAGTACTTAGGTATGGTAATAATCCCAATTACATAGCCCACCAGCATACCGCTTAAGGTTAGCGTGGTCAAATACTTGCTTACATCGGCGCTAATGCCCAGTTGCTTGCCATAGGTACCAATAATATCTCCTGCCATTACCTCGGCTGCAACATATAAGAAAATACAAAAAGCACCCAAGAACAGGTGTGGAAACTGAAAAATGCTCGTTTTAGCCACATGCTTGCTTTCGTCTTCTACAACTTCTTCTTTATCTACATCGATTTCTGGGAGGCTAGAAAACCTGATAAACAGCGCAAACAGGGAGAATACAATAGCCAAAACAATATAAGGCGTATATACTCGGTTCAACACTTCGCCAAGTAAAGTTTCTTTTTCTGCCAAAGTGGTTGTAGCGTTGTTAATCTTGGCCTCTATAGCCGATGCATTTTTCAGGAAGATAGATCCCATGATAATTGGCACGATGATACCCGCAAATTTATTGCAAAGTCCCATGATGCTGATACGCTTAGCCGCGCTTTCTATCGGTCCGATAATGCTGATGTAGGGGTTTGAAGCGGTTTGCAACAATGATAAGGCCGCACCCTGAATAAAAATACCCGTTAAAAAAAGCCCGAAGCTTCGGCTACTGGCTGCAGGAATAAAAATCAGGGAGCCAATGCCCAGTATGAACAAGCCCACTACAATTCCGTTTTTAAAACCCATTTTTTTCAGCAGCCACGATGATGGCAAGGCCAAAAAGAAATAGGCGATGTAAGACGCAAAAGTAACGAAGAACGCTTCGAGATCGGTTTTTAGGCCACACGCCAATTTAAGGAAAGGAATAAGCGTACTGTTTGCCCAGGTTACGAAGCCAAAAATAAAGAAGAGCGCCCCGATAATAGCAATGGCCTTGACATTGCTGCCTTGTTGGTTGTTGTTTGTCATTGGTTTAGGTAGATTAGTTTGTGGCGCCTAATATGCAACAAAATAATTGCTCTGACAACCCAACGACGCAGAATCCGAGTAAAATTTTGCTCGACAAAAAGTCTAGAAAACAAAAAAGCTCCCCAATTTTTGTCGGGGAGCCTTTTTTATATCCTAAGGGCTTAGTGTCCGCCTTCAGCTTCAATATTTTCTACATCAATACCTTGGCTTTTCAAGATGCCGCTCACTCTCCAGGCAAAGAAAATCAAATAAGCAAAACCTAGCACAGGCACAATGTAAGACATGTGGATGCCTTGACTATCGGCCAACTTACCTTGAATTGGAGGAATGATGGCACCACCCAAAATCATCATGATCAGGAATGAAGAACCTTGACTGGTGTATTTGCCCAAGCCAGTAATTGAAAGGGCAAAAATAGACGGCCACATGATAGAGCAGCACAAACCGCCGCTTACGAAAGCAAATATCGCTACATCGCCAGTTGTGAAAAGTCCAACCAGCATAGCAATTACGCCCAATGTACCAAAAACAGCCAATGTTTTTGCTGGTTTTTCCTGACCGATATAAAATGCAACAATCATTACCGCGATACTGATGGCATAAACATATAAATTGCCAACATCTGTACCGGTTGCGTGGTTAACCAGCAATACAATAGCAAAAGCAATAAATGGAACAACAACCGTTAAAATATTGCGCGCCATTTTCGACAGGTTAAAAGCACTCACCGCACCGGTCCATCGGCCAATCATCATGCTTCCCCAATAAAGTGAGATATATTGTTTGATGGCCGACTCTTCAAAACCGCCAAAAGCAGGTAATTTCAACAATGCGCCTAAATTACTTTGGATAGTAACCTCTGTACCTACATATACAAAAATGGCCAACATGCCCAAGATCAACTGAGGATATTGCATCGCTCCCCATTTGGCAGGAACTTCTTTTTTGGCCGAATAGGCATAAATGAGGGCAACCAAGATAATGGCCAAAGAAGAGTATACAAAAATCTCTTCAGAAGCACCTGTCCATTTGGTTAGTGATGGCGCAGCCAAAATCATGAGGAAACCAATGATCATGATTACCAACGGACCATTTGATTTAGAACTTGATTCGATTTTTTCGTTGCTGGTTACATCTGGTAATTTAGAAACGGCAAAGAAAATGGCAACGGCTAAAAATAAGCCCGCAAGAATATAATACAGGTTATTGATAGAAGTAATTTCAACTGCCGATTGGCTGGCACCGCTCGCCGTACCAAATAAAAGCACACTTACGATTACCGGGCCCATTAAGCCTCCAAAGTTATTGATACCTCCAGCCAGATTCAAACGATGCGCACCGCTTTCTGGTGGCCCTAAGGCCACTACGAACGGCTGTGCCGCGGTTTGTTGCAATGAAAAACCAATAGCGATGACAAAAAACACCAATAAGATAAAACCAAATGAGCCAGAGTGTACCGCAGGGATCATCAGCAATGCTCCTGCTGCAGAAATAACCAAACCGGCAATGATACCTTTTTTATAGCCAATTTTGTTCAGGATATCGACCTTGCTGGCCTGCGACAGGAAGTACAAGATCAGCGAACCGATAAAATAGCCTCCATAAAAGGTGAAATCGACCAATTGGGATTCGAATTGCGTCAGGTTAAAGTGCGTTTTGCAGAACGGAATAAAGATACCATTCGACGCAGCTACGAAACCCCAGAAGAAGAACACCGTAATGATCGTGTACAGCGCTGTTCCGTAGTTTTTTTGCGTTTGTTGTTCCATGTTTGGATTTTAAGATTTAGGTTAGTTCAAATTTAAATTTAGTTTGATAAACATAATTAAAATTTGTGGCTTACTAAAGTGTAATTTTTACACACCTAAAATATCTATTCCAACCAGTAAAATGCCCCTATCCACACCGAAAAACTAAGCTAAAAATGACGAAGATTTAGCTATAAAAATCGCATATTAGCGTAAAATATATGATAGGCTAATGTTTGAAGCGATTTTATTGGGTATGGGTGCCGGGCTAATTTCCTCATTCTTAACTGGTCCCGTTTTTTTTGCGATGATCAAGACCAGTATCGAGCGCGGATTTAAAGCGGGGTTCTCATTAGCAGTAGGCGTAATTTTAAGCGATATAATTTTAATCGGACTGGTGCTTTTTGGCAGCCAGTTTTTAGAATATCAGGCTAGTTTCGATAAATACGTAGGTATTATTGGGGGCATTTTCCTGCTTGCCGTAGGGATTTATTACCTTTTTTCTACCGTATCGATCAGTTACGAAGAAAACAAAATCGTAAAAGTAAGCAAGCGGGGCTACCTCCTCAAGGGTTTTCTGATGTGCATCTTAACACCATCTACCCTCATGTTCTGGATTATTGTTACCAACATCATTTCCATCAAGCTCAACAATATGTTTTATGAAAAACTATTGTGCTTCATTATTGCCATGGGTACCCAACTGACCATCGATGGGCTGAAAAGCTACTATTCGAGCAAGCTGCGCTACCGCATCAAAGAAAGCTCGCTCATGATGCTCAATAAAATAGCCGGGGTAATCATTATCCTTTTCGCCATCTGGCTGGTGACGAAGACCTATATCAAGTTTTATTAGTTGCGCGAAGAGTGTAAGGCGTATAGCGTATTGAGTATAGCGTAGTGCGTAGTGCGTAGTGAGAATAGCGAACTGCTGGCAACGATGGGCGTTATGCCTGAAGTTATACCCAATAGCCGAACATGGCACTAAAAAGCCAAAAGGCCTACTATGATTAGTAAGCCCTTTGATTATTTCCTTCTTTCCAGTTGACGAAAGCTTTGTTTACTACCTTATTGCCTCCTGCCGTCGGGTAATTTCCAGAGAAATACCAATCGCCAGTATGGTTAGGACAGGCCAAATGCAGGTTATCCAGCGTTTGGTAAATTACTTCTACCTCAGCTACCGTGCCTTTTGGCGTAATGATCTTGGCAATCTGATCAGAAATCTCCTGCTGTTTAAACGGCCTGTAGATTTCTTTAACATGGTTAACGATTTCTTCTTTTGGCAATAGCAACGAAGCCTTGCACTTTTGGTACACCTCTTCAATGATGTGTTCCATGCCACGTTCTTTGAGCAACTGAATTGCCGCATCAAAAGCTACAAACTGGCCCATTTTCGACATATCGATACCATAGCAATCCGGATAGCGGATTTGTGGTGCCGACGACACGATGACGATCTTTTTGGGATGCAGCCTGTCGATGATCTTGATGATACTTTGTTTCAATGTTGTACCGCGAACAATAGAATCATCTACGGCAATCAAGGTGTCTGTATGATTTTTGATGACGCCATAGGTGGTATCGTAAACGTGGGCTACCATTTCTCCCCTGTCAGCATCCTGCGTAATAAAGGTACGCAGCTTCACATCTTTGATAGCCAGTTTTTCTACGCGAGGGGCCATAGACAACAGTTCGTCCAGCTCCGCATCGCTCAATTGCTCCTTACGGTTAAGCAAGGTGTCTTTCTGTACTTCCCTGATGTAATCGTGCAGGCCTTCTACCATACCGTAAAAAGAAACTTCTGCCGTATTGGGGATAAACGAGAACACGGTATTTTTCAGGTCTTTCTTTACCGAATCCAATACTTGCGGAATAAGCAAATGACCTAATTTTTTACGTTCTCTGTAAATATCGGCATCGCTGCCTCTCGAAAAATAAATGCGTTCGAATGAACAAGCCCTTTTTTCGGCCGGTTCGCGGAACATTTCCTGAGTTACCGTTCCATCTTTCTTAACAATCAACGCATGGCCAGGCTCGATTTCCTTTACCTGCTTGATTTGCACATTAAATGCAGTTTGGATAGCCGGTCTTTCCGAAGCCGCTACTACAATTTCATCGTCGGCGTAATAGAATGCTGGACGAATGCCCGAAGGATCGCGCAATACAAAAGCATCGCCGTTGCCCACAATGCCCGAAATGGCATAGCCACCATCCCAGTTTTTGGCCGATCGGCGCAGGATATTGGCAATATTGAGGTTCTTTGAAATTTTTTGGGTGATTTCTACATTGGTTAGGCCTTCTTTCTTGTAGGCATCGAAAAGCTCTTGGTTCTCGTCGTCTAAGAAATGGCCAATCTTTTCCAATACGGTTACCGTATCGGCTTTTTCTTTTGGATGCTGCCCCAGCTCGTACAATTGCTCCAACAATTCGTCAACGTTGGTCATGTTGAAGTTGCCCGCAATCACCAGGTTCCTGGTCATCCAGTTGTTTTGGCGCAGAAAGGGGTGGCAGTTTTCGATGCTGTTCTTGCCGTGTGTGCCATAGCGCAAATGCCCCAGCAATACTTCGCCGATAAAACTTACATTTTGCTTCAGGAACTCCGTGTCTTTCATCAACTCGGGGGTTTCGTTCTGAATATCGACAAATTTGTTTTGGACATACCCGAAGATATCTGCAACTGCATTTTGGGCCATAGAACGGTAGCGGCTGATGTATCGGCTACCTGGTTTCATGTCGAGTTTAATGGTTGCAATGCCGGCTCCATCCTGACCGCGATTGTGCTGCTTTTCCATCAACAGGTATAATTTGTTGAGGCCGTAGAGTGCAGTACCGTATTTTTCTTGGTAGTATGAGAGAGGTTTTAACAGGCGGATAAAGGCTATCCCGCATTCGTGCTTAATCTGATCGCTCATTGATTGTGATTGAGCTGCAAATTTACCCTTTTAAATTTTCAAAACCTAGAAAGAAATCTTATGAATTGACAGAAAAACGTAATATAAAAGTGATGAACCAATGAACAAGTTCGTTGCATTATCAGTTCATTGGTTCACTGGCTGACTGATTGGTTAATGAGCTGACTGCCTAGCAAACTGTTAACTGAAAACTGAGAACCGGCAACTGATAACTGGCAACTGAAAACTGATCACCCTACCGGTTAACCACTCGCTCAGCGCGCACCGTTTCACCCAAAAACAGAGAGGCATGTTCATCAAACGATTGGGTATCGCCCGAAGTATAATAGGCCCTGGAATTATTTTTGGCCAAATGGCTTTCTATTTCCGGATGTCTTTTCAAATAATCGGCCAGGCTGTTGGCTACGATTTCGCCCTGCGACA
>JBCNPG010000119.1:0-7521 GCA_039593445.1 Pedobacter sp. | reverse complement strand
GGCAGCGCAACCACCACCATCAATGCCAATATGAGCTACAACAGCAGCACGCAGACTTTTAGCTTGTTGGGTAATTTTACCAGCGATAAGACCGTAAGCGATATCTTGGTTTACCTCGATCCGAAAACAAGCAGCAGCGATGCCGATTATAATGCGGTAACCTGGCGCTTTGATCCGGGAGCCAGCAATACGTTAACCGGTACGATGGCCCTCAATGATCTGTACTACAAAAACAACGAACCTTACGAATTGCGCGTAAAGCTTTTGCTCAATAACGGCAGCGCCATTTCAAAAGCCTATTCTTTCTCGTTTTCGGGAGGAGTGCCTCAGATTGGCGTGAATGGTTCGGCCAAGTTTTACCAAAATGCCAGCTATGGAGGCTATGGTGTTTCATTGCCGGTTGGAAACTATACCACCGCCGATCTGGTGAGCCTGGGTATCAGCAATAACGATATCTCGTCGGTTAATGTAGGCGTTGGCATCAAAGTGATCTTGTACGATGGCGACAATTTTACTGGAAGCAGCTTCGAGCTCACCTCGTCGAGCACTTATCTCTCAACATTCAATGATAAGGCCTCGTCTATCAAAGTAATTGCACTTTAATTAAATAAAATACCCCGGTGCTTAGGCACTGGGGTATGAAATGAATAACTTTAACACACATAACCTATTATAAGACCTGAAAAAACATACATGATCTTTAAAAGAACAATATTCTTTTTTTGTTGCCTGTTTGTGCAATTGAACCTAGCCAAGGCACAAACACCTGCGCCCGATTTAACCTGGTTTAGAGAAGCCAAATTTGGCCTTTTTCTGCATTGGGGCCTATATTCGCAAACGGCTGGCGACTGGAATGGACACCCCGCCAAAGGTGGCGAGCATTTTATGCTGTACGAACGCATTCCGGTAAAAACCTATGCCACTATTGCCAACGACTTTAATCCGCTAAAATTTAATGCCGACGAATGGGTAAAACAGGCCAAGGCTACAGGCATGAAGTATATTGTTTATACCACCAAACACCACGATGGCTTTGCCATGTACAATTCGGCGGTAAGCGATTACAACATCGTAAAACAAACGCCATTTAAAAGAGATCCGCTGGCCGAATTAGCGGCGGCTTGCAAAAAATATGAGATCAAGCTCTGTCTGTATTATTCGCTGGGACGCGATTGGGAAGATCCCGATGTGCCCACCAACTGGCCGGTAAAAGCGGGACGAAGCAATACCTGGGACTATCCAAACGAAGATGCCAAGGTATTTAACCGTTATTTTGAACGTAAGGTAAAACCTCAAATCAAAGAATTATTAAGCAATTATGGCCCGATAGGCGTGCTGTGGTTCGATACGCCTGAACTGATCAGCAAAAAGGAAAGTGCCGAATTGCGTGCATGGGTTGCACAGCTCCAGCCGCAATGTCTGGTAAACAGTCGCATTGGCGGTGGTTATGGCGATTTTTCTATTTCGGAACAGACCCTGGATGCTTCGTCGAAGAAAGCCTGGGAAGCCTGTATCACCATCGGCAAAAACTGGGGCTATAGCCGTCATGATAGTACCTGGAAATCGGCCGAAATGCTGGTGCGTAACCTTATTGACGTAGTGGCCAACAACGGCAATCTCCTGCTCAACGTGGGACCAATGGGCAATGGGGCCTTTCCCTCTTGGGCCGTTAAAAGACTGGACACCATTGGCGCTTGGATGAAAATCAACCGGGAGGCCATTACAGGTACATCGCCGTTTCGCGTGCCTGCCGAGGGCTATGCCAAAGAAACGGCAAAAACCGACGATAAAAACACCATGAAAGATGCCGTACACGATGCCACACCCAAATCTACCAACGCCGATGTGTTTTTTACCACCAAAGGCAAAACCGTTTATGCCTTGCTCCGGAGCTGGAAGGGTCAAGCCGTATCGCTTAAGAGCTTAGCTGGCCTGCGCGTACAAAATATCAGTTTGTTGGGCAACCCTAAGCAAGTAGCTTGGCGGCAAACTACTGAAGAAATAGCCATTACATTGCCGGCAGATTTTTCGAAAACCAATCTTATTCCAATATATACTTTAAAAATAGACCTGAAATGAGCAAAGTCCTCTGCACGATTTTTTTAAGCCTTTTGGGGCTGGGACTAAGGGCGCAGGCACCACTAGCCATTATTCCTTATCCCAAGCAGGTGACTGCACAAACAGGTACATTTACTTTTGACCAAAAAACTACGGTTTATGCGCTAAGCGATGAGTTGCAAAGCCAACAACAATATTTGCGACAATGCCTTTTCCAGCTTTATGGCCTCAATTTTTATCCAGGCAGAGACAAAAAAGCATCGATTGTTTTAAAGCTTGCCGGCAAACCCGGCGTTAAAGGTGCTTATCAATTGACGGTAAATCCTGCGCAAATTGTAATTGAGGCACCAACGGTTAACGGTGTGTTTAACGGCATCCAGTCGCTTTTGCAGCTGCTGCGGGGTGCAGGCGAATTTAAGAATAGCCTAAAGCTACCATCCTTGCTGATCAGGGACGAGCCGCTGTACCAATGGCGCGGTTTTATGCTTGATGAATCAAGGCATTTCTTTGGCAAAAAGAAGGTAAAGGCTTTACTGGATTGGATGGCACTTTACAAGCTTAACCGTTTCCATTGGCACTTGACCGATGAACCGGCTTGGCGCCTGGCCATTAAAAAATATCCGATGCTTAGCCTGATTGGAGGTATTGGCTCTTACACCGATCCCAACGAACCGGCCCAATATTATAGCCAAGCTGATGTTGAAGAAATTTTGGCCTATGCGGCCGCGCGTTTTATAGAGGTTATTCCCGAAATTGATATGCCTGGTCATGCAACGGCCGCCAATAGGGCTTATCCGGCCTTCAGCGGTGGGGGTTCTAAAGACCATCCCGAGTTTACCTTTAATCCCGGGAAGGAGAAAACCTATGCCTATTTGGCCAATATCCTACAAGAAACGCAGCTGCTGTTTCCGTCAAGCCTTATTCATTTGGGGGGCGACGAAGTAAGCTTTGGCAACGAAAAATGGAATGCCGACAGTGGCATTACCGCTTTAAAGCAACAACATGGTTTGGCCAATAACCTGGCTGTAGAACGTTATTTTATGAAACGCATGGCCGATTCGGTTTTTGCCATGAACGGTAAAGTGGCGGTATGGGACGAAATGGTTGACGCAGGCCTGCCGGTAGAAAATACCGTTATTTTTTGGTGGCGCCATGATAAGCCAGTCCAGTTGGAACAGGCGCTCGACAAAGGCTATGCTACGGTGCTGTGCCCAAGGTTGCCGCTGTATTTCGATTTTGTGCAGGACAAAAGTCACCAGCACGGCCGCAAATGGGACGGCAAGTTCAACGACCTGCTTGCGGTGTACCATTTTGATGCAGCTGGCATCACCAGCAAATCAACCGCATCAGTTTTGGGCTTGCAGGCCAACCTTTGGACAGAAACTGTTCAGAACGAACAAAGGTTCGATTATTTGATATTTCCACGATTGGCCGCCTTGGCGGCCGCGGCTTGGACAGCACCAGCCTCAAGAAACGACGAACAGTTTCTTGGCCAGGTAAAAACACATATGGATTGGTATAAAAAAGCAGGATTGAACTTTTATAATCCTTTTAATCCCGTACAAACCCCGGAACCCGCCAGCAAACGCAGGTTGCCCCTAAATTATAAAGACTAATGAGAAGATGGCTCTTTTTGATCTGCTTATCGGCCACCGGTTTTGTGGCCAAAGCCCAGCGCCTCAATTGGTCTACGTTTATGGGTCAGCAAGCCATGCAATGGGATGCCATTGGCCGAAACTATTACAGCGGTATCTTGCTGGGCAACGGCCTGTTGGGCGTTAACATCTATCAGCCCGAAAAAGAAGACCTCCGTTTTGCCGTTGGCCGTAGCGACGTAACCGACAATCGCGTGGCGCTGTACCCGGAAGCAAGCAAGCTGTACACGCAGGCCCGTTTGCCTATTGGCTATTTTAAGCTCGTGACCATGGGCCGGATAATCGCTTCGTCGGCCAAGCTTGATATCTATACGGCAAAGGCCGAAGGGAAGCTCACTACCGACTCGGGCGAGGTTCAGTTTACAGCTTATGTATCGGCCTTAAAAGACGTTATTGCCATCGAGTTGCAGGGCAGGGGCAAGGAACAGCCAAAATTGGAATTTGTACCCGACCAAAGCATCAGCCCCCGCTATTTGCAGAGCTATCCCAAAGACAAACCTTCAAATTTTGCATCAAATCCACCTATCGAAAAAACAACGAATAACGGGTTCACCATTTATCACCAAGCTTTGCTTAATGGTGGCGGCTATTCAACTGTTTATCAAACTATTTCCGATAATCAACATGCTCAAACAATGATCAGTATTGGCTATGATGAAGACAACAGCAGGGATGAGACAGCCCTAGCTCAGCAAAACCTAATCGACTTTCAAAAAAGCAAGGTCAATTTAGCCGAACACGAAAAATGGTGGCGTAATTATTATCCCAGAAGCTTTGTGTCGGTACCCGACAAGCGCATGGAAACCTTTTATTGGGCACAATTGTATAAGCTGGCCGCTTTAACGCGACCGGCAAAGCCCATGATCGATTTGATGGGGCCTTGGACCAATCCCACGCCTTGGCCAGCCATTTGGTGGAATTTGAATACCCAGCTTACCTATTCGCCGCTGTTCACCTCCAACCACGTAGAATTGGCCGAACCCTTGTTCGATGCCCTGAACCGCTACCAGCAAAACCTGATCGAAAATGTGCCCAAAGCCTGGCAAAACGATGCGGCAGCCATTGGCAGGTCGTCGTCTTATAACCTGGTGAGCAAAATTAGCGAAGCTGAAATAGAGAAAGGCGATTTCGAATCGGCCAATCTCACCTGGACTCTTTATTACTATTACCAGTATTATTTGTATACCGGCGATAAAGTTGCGCTCAGGGATAAAATCTATCCCCTGCTTAAAAGAAGCACCAATTTTTTGATCCATGTGCTTACCAAAGACGAGCAGGGCATCTACCATTTGCGCAAATCTTTTTCGCCCGAATATAAAAGTGCCGTAGATGCCAACTATGGACTGGCCTCGTTAAATTGGGCGCTAAATACGCTCTTGGCCATCAACAGCGAATTGGAACTGAAAGACAAAGATGCAGCCAAATGGAAGGAAATCAAAGCCAACTTGGCCCCATATCCACAAAATGAAACAGGCTTTATGATTGGAAAGGATGTGGCCCTGGAAAGCTCGCATCGCCATTACTCACACCTGATGATGATTTATCCCTATCACTTGGTGAATTGGGACCAGCCGGGAAACTGTGAGGTAATTGAAAAATCAATTCAGCACTGGCTTTCGTTAAAAGGAGCCTTGCAAGGCTATACTTTTACGGGAGCGGCCTCGATGTATGCCAGCATGGGCAAAGGCGATTTGGCCTATGATATGCTCAACCAGCTTTTCGACAAATACATCAGGCCGAATACACTTTACGAAGAATCAGGTCCGGTAATCGAAACCCCTCTGTCGGCTTTGACCTCGGTGCAGGAAATGCTGCTCCAGTCGTGGGGTGGCAAGATCCGTGTTTTTCCGGCCATTCCTGCTGCCTGGAAAAATGCCGCATTCGACCAACTCTTGGCGGTGGGGGCTTTCGAGGTATCGGCCAAATTAGAAAACGGCAATACCACCTACATCAAAATCAAAAGCAAGATTGGTGGCACTTGCACCCTGCAAACCACGCTCAACCCGCTTGTTGTAAAAAGCGACAAAGGCAAGGTGCCATCCTTGAAACAAACGGAGCACGAAGGCAAGCAGCTGCTTACTTTCGAAACCGAACCGGGCCAAATCATCGAGCTTTTCGCTTCTAAAGAGATCAACAAAATGGTCCTGCCCGTAACCTACGAGTTTTATAAGGATTGGCAATGGGGCCTAAACAAGGGCAAAACCAAATAAACATACATCTGAAATTTATATGAAAACAACAGCACATCAACTTCGAAAATTAAAATTGGCCTGTCTTTTGGCGCTCGCCACGGGTGGAGGAACGGCTATGGCCCAGCAAAGCGTTGCGGCTAAAACCGATACCATTCCGTTAAAATATGGTGCGCACCGCACGGGCAACAGAAACGATGCCGAAATGGAACGCTGGCGCGACTATGGCTTGGGCCAGTTTATTCACTGGGGTGTTTATGCCATTCCGGGCGGGCATTGGGAAGGCAAAAGCTATAACGGCGCTGCCGAATGGATCAGGTCTTGGGGAGGCAATGGTGCCCCGGCCAATTGGAAAGAAACCTACGACAACCTGTACAAACAGTTTAATCCCACCGATTTTGATGCCAAAAAATGGGCCAAGCAAGCCAAGGCCATGGGTGCAAAATATTTGATTTTTACGACCAAGCACCACGATGGATTTTGCTTATGGCCGAGCAAGTATACCGAATACACCATCAAAAATACCCCCTATAAAAAGGATATCGTAAAACAGGTGGTTGATGCCTATAATGCCGAAGGAATTGATGTGTACCTCTATTTTTCAATCATCGACTGGAACCACCCTGGTTACCGCAGCGCTGCCCCAAAAACCGAAAAAGACAGCCTGGCTTATGAAGATTTTAAGCAGTTTACCAAAAACCAGTTGCTCGAACTGCTCGAAAGATATCCAAGCACCAAAGGCTTTTGGTTTGACGGCACTTGGGACCAGGCCTGGATTAAGCAAGCTGGTTTTACCGATGCGCTGGAAAAGGAGCTTCGCAAAATACACCCAGGCCTGATCATTGGCAGCCGTTTTAGGGCCGATGAGAATGGCAAGCGTCATTTTGATAGCAACAATAAGCTGATGGGCGATTACGAACAAGGCTGGGAGCGCAAATTGCCAGCCAGTTATGACGTGGTGGCCGGCAGAGACTGGGACTGCGTTATGACTATTCCGCCAAACCAATGGGGCTATAATTCCGACTGGAAATCGTCGTATGTTAAAACCGCTTCCGATTTGAGCCAAATGCTGATGCAGGCCGTTTCGATGAATGGCAACCTGGTGATCAATTTTGGTCCCGACGGCAAAGGCAACATCAGGCCCGAAGAAGGCAACATTGCACAGCAGCTGGGACAATGGGTAAGCCAAAGCAGCGAAGCTATTTATGGTACCCGATATGCGGGCTTGCCAAAGCCCGATTATGGCTATTACACCAAAAAAGGACAGCAACTCTTCTTAACCGTATTCAACCAACCCGTAAACAAAGTGCTACGCCTCGCTATTCCACGAGATTATGCCGACGAACCCAAACAAGTAACCATAGCCGGCAAAAAGCTATCGGTGAAACGTATTGACATGGGGATGGATCGCGATAAAAACCTGTATTACGATGTGGTGTTGCCTGATGATTTTAATCCAAAGCAACCCTATGTAATCACCATCGACCTGGAAAAAGCCAATAAAAAACAAAGCACCTTCGGCGATGCCAAAACCTAATCCTGTACTTTAATTGCAACCACTACAAAAAATGATAAAAAGAATAAATTTGATACTCCTGTTGCTGGGCATGCTGGCTCCA
>JBCNPG010000118.1:0-7532 GCA_039593445.1 Pedobacter sp. | reverse complement strand
TTGGTTGAGGTTGTAGCTTACAATCATTACATCCCAGTTCACAAAACTCAATAGGATCAAAAGCACGTACCATATTTTTGAGTTTACACGATAGAGATAAAAGGTAGTTTTGTGTTTGGCTACCTTAATATATACGGTTATAAGCCCAATTAAGCTAAGTGTGGCAAAAACCAATACCCCAATACGCTTATAGGTAAGGCCATGATTAAAAATGTAATCGTAATCTCTATGAAATACCGAAGCGACTAAAAACACGTTTTGCGCAATCCAGATATAGGCCAATAATTTGTTCCATTTGTTTTTACGATAGAAGTTAAGGTTGCCATTAAAGAAATAGAGGATAATAATCATGGCCAAGACGATGCTGAAGATGAGTGCGCCCGTACCATCATGCAATTCGGAAGCATAGCCACTAGCGGTAGCGTTTTGCGGATTTAGCCAAAGGGTGCCCAGGTCTATCAAATTCAAAAACAGCAACAAAAGATTGAGCAGGGCAAAGCAAAGTATGCCAATGATGTTCTCTGTTTTGAGCGCCATTTTTCTTTTGATGAAACTACCCAAGAAAAGATCGGCTAATTCATGTAAAAACGTGCTTTTATTGCGTTTACGGTTGCGTATCAATTGTTCTTTGCACTTGAGTTCTAACGCTTCAACGCCATTTCCCCTCAAGCCAATTAAAATACCGGTGGTAAACAAGAGGCCGATAATCACGTGGATAACACGTTCAATGTTCAGGTCGGCAAAGAAAAAATTGTAGATGTTGGTGAAGAATGCAGCGAGGCTGTTGGTAAACTGGTTCAGGTATTGGGCAAAAACCTCGTTCGCACTGCTGTATAGTGCCGTAAACAGCAGAAGCACCAATATAGGCAATACGATGTATTTGATTGGTTTGGCCAGAGGCTGGAGCGAAAAATTGCCAATACGGATTTTGATCAGTCGCTGGATGAGGTTGAAAGGCGAGGTAAGCAGTTGTGCCAGAAATGAAATCATGGCAGTAAAAGCACTCCTGATCAGCTGTGCATGGGCAAAGCCTACAAATACGGCCAAACTGACGTACCAGGCAAATACGGTAAGCACCGATTGGTTATAGACGACCAAGATACTGGCCAGCAAGTGCAGAATGCCAAAAGTAAAGAACTTGCGACTTTTGGGCATCTCCTTGTCGAGGAGCAGGGCAAGGCCGATAAATACCGAATAGAGGAGGAGATTGAGTGCCAGTTGCTCCATCCAGAATAGCAAGGTGAAAAGCAGGCCGCCGACAAAGATGGCGAGCAATTTGAAATCTAATTTTTGTTTCATTTGAAGGATATATGGATTGTTAAAGAAGGTTAAGTGCGATTGTTGCGCAGGCTAGCGAGAGTGGAATGTTAAGGAGCATAATGCCCATCGAAATCAGGACCTGCTTTCGGTCTTTGGCGTTGGTTAACAGTTCGATAAAAAGCAACAGCAGTGCAATGCCGTTAACAATTGTGGCAACAACGAGGTAGACCAGGCCTATAGGCATCAATGCTTCAAAGCGGCTAATCCAAAAAAGCAGAAAAATGCCTATTCCAATAATGGCCGAATACTTTGCAAGCTGTTTTCCGCTTTCGGCGACGAAGTTTTTGTTTGTTGTTTTCATTTTTTAAAAGTGCTTTGAAATTCAAAGTTAAAATCCAAAAAAAATTAAATTCCTCTAATCATCTTTTCCAAGGCATCCAAATGAGCCTTAAAATGTTGCCTGCCCAAATCTGTTATCATATAGGTTGTATTGGTTTTTCTGCCAATAAATGCTTTCTGTACCTTAATGTAATCGGCCTGTTCCAAGGTTTGCAGATGTGAAGCCAGGTTACCGTCGGTAAGCTCCAGCAACTGTTTGAGTTCGTTAAAACTTACCCGTTCGTTCACGGTCAATAACGTCATTACGCCAAGCCTGATCCTGCTGTCGAATATTTTATTTAAAGCCTCTATCGGGTTTTTCATCTGTTCAGTTTTTGTCTTTGGTAGCGATGAAGCCGCCATGATTTAACTATGCTGTTGGGCGGTCTTGAAACCTGGCGTTTTCAATGCGCTAAAAATTGTGTTTCAACGGCTATTGGGCCCTTTCGTATTTTAGGTACATAATAATGCCGTAAATAATGTGTAAAACCCCGAAGCCAATGGCCCAGAAATAGAGGCCATAACCAATGTAAAATGTTGCGATAAGTCCCAAAACCACTTGGCAAATGCCCAAAACACGGATATCCGAATAAGTATACTTGCTGGCATTGATCAGCGCCAATCCGTAAAATAGCAGACAGAGCGGGGCAATCAGGCTTACGCAATTGGCATATTGAAACAATAGGGCCAGAATGAACAGGCCTCCTGCGGCAAGCGGAATGGCCAGGTTGATCACCAACATTCTGGTGGTCCTGTCCCAGATAGGGAGCTTTTTCTTTTTACTTTGTCTGTAGGTGAACAAAAACCCGCCCAAAAGGGCTACGATCAATACGAGCACACCTAGTTTCAATAAATTGAATTCAATGCTAATATCGGCATCGACACCGTAGCCATAGGCGCCGGTGGTATAGGCTTCAAGCTCCCTGTGGGCAAAAAAGGCGCCTACCAAGGCAGTTAAGCCTGCAAAAACGCCAGATAATCCGCTTAACGAAATGAATCGTGAAGAGCGGTCCATCATTTTTCTAATGTCGCTCAGGGCATTCAGTTGTTCCTCTTGGTTGCTCATGCTTAAAGTACTTTGTTTTTCAAAGTTAAATAGAAAAATCAAACTTGCAAGTTTTTTGGGAAAAATAAGAAGATCTTGGTTTGGCTGTTGCGGGCAAATTCAAAATAGCCCATTCGTAATTCATAAAATAACTAACTTTGCGACATGCTAAAAGCGAGAGGAATAAAGAAAGCCTACGGAAGCCTTCCCATTTTAAAAGGAGTGGATTTTGAGGTGGCTCAAGGCGAAATTGTGAGTATCATCGGTGCTTCGGGCGCTGGCAAAAGCACCTTATTGCATATTTTAGGAAGCTTAGACCAGCCTGATGAGGGTACGGTTGAACTGAAAGGTACCAAAATAAACGAACTTTCAGGCGATTTGCTTAGCGTGTTCAGGAACAGGAACATTGGTTTTGTGTTTCAGTTCCACCATTTGCTGCCCGAATTTACAGCATTAGAAAATATCTGTATTCCTGCCTTCATTGCCAAAACAAGCAAGAAAGAAGCCGAGAAGAGGGCACATGAGCTGTTAGAGCTTTTCGGACTCGATGGCAGGTCCAATCATAAGCCGAACGAACTTTCGGGCGGCGAACAGCAACGCATTGCCGTGGCGCGTGCATTGGTCAATAATCCCGCCATCGTTTTGGCTGACGAACCTTCAGGCAATCTTGATTCGGCAAATGCCAATGCTTTGCATCAGTTATTTATCAGGCTGAGAGACGATTTTAAGCAGACATTTGTCATTGTAACCCATAACGAAGACCTGGCCCAAATTAGCGATAGGGTCGTAACCATGAAAGATGGTTTCATTATTTAACATTAGACTTTGAAATTATTAATTACCGGCGGCACAGCTCTTGCCGCATTGAAGCTGCTCAAGGCATTCGAAAATAGGGAAGTGGTATTAGCCGATTATGGAACAGTACCCATGCTCAAATCAGCGGCCTATCAAATGATTAGCCTGGGCAATAAAAACGAAGAAGTTGTTGCGCACAATATCCTGAATGTTTGTTTAGACGAAGGCATAAGCTCGGTTTTGCCGCTTTATAGCTTTGAGGTTGTAGCGCTTGCGAAAGCCAGGGTCTTGTTTGGAGAATTTGGCATAGCGCTTTTATTGCCTGATGACGAATTGCTGAAGCGCTGCTTCGACGAAAACCTAACCCCCAAATTAGGCGATTGGGCGATTTATGAATCAGGCAGGCTCTTATATGCATCTATTGATAGCCCCGTTTGGCAAGCAGGGCAAAAAGACAACCTTCATGGTGCTTTTACGCGCATGAACGACCAACTTTCATTAATTACCATTTAATCAGGTTATGGCATTTGAAACTCTTCTCCAGCACAAAAAAGCTTTCGTTTTTGGCCTCGACGACGTACTTTATCCCAAAAAAGATTACCTGCTCCAGGTTTACTATCTCTTTTCAGAGTTTATGGCTTATACCGAACAGCTTGATTCTGGGGCAATGATTGCTTTCATGCAAAACGAATACCTGACTAATGGTGCTGATGCTATTTTCGACAAAACGGCTGCCCAATTTGGTATTGACAATAAGTATAGGCATAATTTTGATCTGCTGCACGAAACCGCAAGGCTTCCCTTAAAGCTATTGCTTTACAAACAGGTTTTGGACTTCATGCAGGAAATTGTGGTCGAAAGAAAACAGATATTCATTTTGGCCGATGGCAATCCTGCTGAAGAAATCAATAAAATCAAGCAGGTAGAATGGAACGGGTTGGAGCAATACCTTAAAGTGTATTTTACAACAGAATTTGAGCCAAAACCTTCGTCGGCCAGTATCGATTTCATGAGCGAGCAAAATGGGCTGGCTAAAGATGATATGGCAATCGTCGGGGCAAACAAAAGAGATGAACAGTTTGCTTCGGTTTTAGGAATAGAATATTTTGATGTAACAAAACTATTGTAAAAAAAAATCCGTTAATTAGTATTCGATTAACTTATTTAAAATGAAACTTAAACCACTCTTCATTTTGGCTTTGCTTGCCGTGGTATTTGCTTCTTCTTGCAAGAAAACCAAGGTAACGCCTACACCAACGCCTGTTACGCCACCAGAGCAGCCACCCGTTACGCCGCCTAGCGTATCAAGGGCAGACCTGACGCGCGACTCCATTTTTCTTTATGCAAAGCAGATTTATCTATGGAACGATGCTTTGCCTACTTATGAGGTTTTCAATCCGCGCAAGTATACCTCAGGATCGTCTGATTTGGCTAGTTACAATAGCGAGCTGTATGCCATCACCCAACTGAAAATTAATCCAAGTACCGGAAAGCCATATGAGGCTTCTTCTAGTTCGGGTTCTTCCAAATATTCCTATATTCAGGATATCACTACCAAAAATCCTACCGCATTTGTACAAACCGAGAAAAGCTCGGTCGATTTGGAAGGAAATGGCAATGACTTGGGTATAAAATTGGGCGCTTATTCTACAAGCTCTTCATCAGATGCATTTGCGCTTTTTGTGACGGCCGTTTATCAAAATTCTCCTGCAGACAAAGCCGGAATGATCAGAAGCGATCGCATTACCAAAATCAATGGACGTTCGATCGGTTCGAGCTTTGCCGCTGATGTAGACTATATCAATTCGGCATTCAATGGCAGCACCATTACCTTAGATGGTACAAAATATGTTGATGGTGTAGCAGGTGCTTCTTTTACGGTTTCTTTAACGAAGGCCGTTTATAAAAGCAGTCCGATCTATGCTACGAAGGTATTTACTGCCGGAAGCAAGAAAGTTGGTTATCTGGCTTATGCGCGTTTCTCGAGCATGGCTAACTCCCAAGCTGCTTTCGATGCTGCTTTCAGCAACTTCAATGCCAATGGAGTAACCGATTTGATCGTTGATTTAAGGTATAATGGGGGAGGCTATGTAAACACAGCCCAGTACCTGATCGATCATATTGCGCCTTCAAGTGCAAACGGACAGATGATGTTTGCCGAATATTACAATAACTTAATGCAGAGTGGACAGGCTACCATTCTCTCTAACCAGCCGTTGCTAGATGGCAATGGAAAAGTACAGTACCAAAATGGAAAGATTGTTACTTATGCCAATGTATCGTATACGGTAGCGGCCAATACAGAGAAGTTTAATAAAACAGGTCCTTTGCAAAATGTAAAAAACATCGTTTTCATTGTTTCGGGCAATACGGCTTCTGCCAGCGAATTGGTTATCAACTCGCTTAAGCCTTACATGACCGTAACTTTGGTGGGCACCAAAACTTATGGCAAGCCTGTGGGCTTCTTCCCGGTAACCATCGAAAACAGATATGATGTTTATTTTTCTCTTTTCCAAAGCAAAAATGCACTGGGTCAGGGCGATTACTTCGATGGTTTTACGCCTGATATCGTAGATAGCTATGATGATCCATTGCGTAATTTTGGAGATCCAAAGGAAAACTACCTAGCCAAAGCGCTTAATTCGATTGCGCCAAGTGTAACCGTTACGGCAAAGGCCAATATTTCAATGTCAATCCAAGGACAAAAAGTGACCGCCCAAAGCCTGAGCCCGATGAGGCCAGTGGTTGATGGCAATGAGTTTGTAGGGATGATAGAAACCAAGCATACCTTAAAGAAATAACTTAAAAAGACCGCAATTAGCGGTCTTTTTTATTTGTTGCTAACTTTTATTTTACATTTGGTTTATAAAAATTCGTGTCGGTTTTTTGCCTAATTAGCAAAAATTAATTAAGCTTGTTATACACAAAACACGAATACACTATGACTAGCGAATTGATAGAAAAGGAAACCATTGAGGTGTCCAAAATCGTACCTTCCCAAACCCCACTTTCTGAAGAATTGACCAACCGCCTAACAGTTGCACAGCGTTTGGGTAATGAATTTAAGGCAAAGGCAACTATTGAGTTTAATACCGTTGATGGACCCAAAAGAGTAAATACAACGGTTTGGTCCGTTACCGAAAAATATATTCAACTTAAAAACAACATCCACATTCCTATCAAATCGGTAATCGATATCGACTTTTAAAGAAAAAGCCCGTTTCATTTCTGGAACGGGCTTTTTTTTGAAGCAATAACCTATTGCTTTTTCATTTGAAGGCTTTCCCTAAAAATGGCTTGGATGTCTCTTTGTTTATCGATGTTGATAATCACTTCCTGAATGGTATTGGCCGCATCGATAAAGAACTGTTTGTTGATGTTCTGGTATTCGTCGGTTGCCTTATGATAATCCTTATGGTCTTCCACGCCAAAATAGATAAACGGAATGTTTTTGGCATTAAATGCCCCTTGGTCACTTTGGTTGGTCCAGTCGTCGCGACCCAATTTAGGATCATCATGACCTAAAAGTAGCTTCAGGTTAGGATTGCTCGAAACCAGAAAAGGCTTTAGCTGCGGATATTTAAACGTACCTGTAGCATAAAGCTCTTGCTTGTCGTTATGGCTGATCATGTCCATGTTGATGTTCAGTTTAATTTTTTCGAGCGCTACCGGCGGATTTGCTACAAAAGCCTTAGCACCTTGCAATCCCATTTCTTCTCCATCGAAAATGGCAAAAATGAGCGTGTTGTTGGGTTTGTTTTTAGCAAAGTATTTGGCAAACTGTAAAAGTCCCGCAACACCTGAGGCATTATCGTCGGCACCGTTATAGATTTCGTTTTTGATAATGCCTACATGGTCGTAATGCGCCGAAATTACGATAACATGATCGGTTTTGCCCGGAATATAAGCAATCAGGTTTTTGCCTTGGATGGCAGCGCCTCCATTGCGCCCCTTGATTTCGAAAGCCTGTTCATAACTGCCTAGGCCAGGATAGGGTTTGATCCCGATTTCCTTTAGTCGACCGGTTAAGTAGGTTCTGGCCATTTCGGCGCCT
>JBCNPG010000117.1:0-7578 GCA_039593445.1 Pedobacter sp. | reverse complement strand
CTAGAAAAACTTTAACCGCCATCCCGAACCTGGTTCGGGAGGCGTAAAAACCAAGAAATATGAAAACCCAACTCACCGTCATCAAAATTGGAGGAAACGTTATCGACAACTCCGAAAATCTACACCAGTTTCTGTTAGATTTTACGGCATTGCCCGGGGCAAAGATTTTGGTGCATGGTGGGGGTAAGATTGCTACCGAACTCGGCCATACTTTGGGTATCGAAGCCCAAATGGTCGATGGTAGACGGATAACCGATATCGAAACCCTGCGGGTGGTAACCATGGTTTACGCTGGTTTGATCAATAAAAATATGGTGGCGCAACTGCAGGCCAAAAACTGCAACGCCATTGGCTTGAGCGGTGCCGATGGCAACGTGATCAAAGCCACTAAGCGTCCGCTTAAAACCATAACCCACGGCACGCCATCTGGGCCATTGGCAGGCACGGTGATCGATTATGGCTATGTGGGCGACCTCAATGAGCATTCAGTATCTTCAACCACGCTAGATAGCCTGATTAAGGCCGGTTTGGTTCCGGTACTCTGCGCTATTACCCATGATGGCCATTCGCAGCTGCTCAATACCAATGCAGATACCATTGCCTCGGCAATCGCGGTAGCCATGTCAGCGCTTTATGATACCCAATTGGTATACTGCTTCGAGAAAAAAGGGGTACTGAAAGACATTAACGACGAAAACTCTGTAGTAAGAGAAATCAAGGCTGACGCATTCGATGGCCTTAAAGCCGATGGCACTGTGGCCGGAGGCATGATCCCCAAATTAGAAAACGCATTCGATGCCATTAAAAAAGGCGTTGGCGCCGTTTTCATTGGCAAAGCCGACGAGCTCCCCGAGTTGGCAACGGGCCTTTTCGGTACCAAGATGTTGCCATAAATTACAGACCTTGTTGCAAGGGTTTGGAGATGCTTAAAAAGGGTCTCCAATACCTTCGCACACCCTGTTTTGCAGCGCATGCTGTAACAACACGATTGAAAATTCACCTAAATTATATCCTAATCACAATGACATGAAAAAGATAGCCATTATCGGAAGTGGAAACATTGGCTTGTCGCTGGCCAAAGGCCTAGTCAAAGCCAACTTCGTACAAGCGGCCAACATTACTTTAACCCGCCGTAATTTAACCCATTTGCAACCCTATCAAGAAGCAGGGTTCCAAATCAGCAACAACAACAAAGAGGCAGTAGCGGCTGCAGACATTGTAATTCTGGCGGTGCTCCCGCAACAGTTAAATGCGGTATTAGACGAAATCCAACCCACTATCGATCCGGCTAAACATCTGGTTATTTCTGTAATTTCGGGCGTAAGCTGCGTAGCGATCAAGGAAAAGCTCGGTGCTGAGGTACAAGTGGTAAGGTCTATGCCAAATACCGCCATCGCCATTGGCCAATCCATGACCTGCATTGCCAGCGACAACGCTTCGGCCAATAACCTGGCTGAGGTGACGCGAATGTTCGAAACCGTAGGTTCGGTTGTGAAGATCAATGAAGATTTAATGACTTCGGCCACAGCTTTATGCGCTTGTGGTATTGCTTTCTTTTTGAGGGCGATCAGGGCAGCCTCGCAGGGTGGCGTAGAGATTGGTTTCCATGCCGATGAAGCC
Source organism: Pedobacter sp. (assembly GCA_039593445.1). GTDB lineage: Bacteria > Bacteroidota > Bacteroidia > Sphingobacteriales > Sphingobacteriaceae > Pedobacter. Next base: position 5,958 of record JBCNPG010000117.1, on the reverse strand, counting down.
TTGAAAATGGCCGTTCAAACCGCCAAAGGCGCCGCCGATTTGCTTTTATTGCACAAAACCCACCCAGAATCAGAAATAGATAAAGTAACTTCGCCCAAAGGTTGTACCATTGCCGGCCTCAACGAAATGGAGCATAACGGCTTCAGCTCATCGCTGATCAAAGGCATTAAACTCTCGGCCCTCAAAGCCGGAAATTTGTATACCAAGGAAGAAAAATAAGATTTTATTAGATCGGATGTCAGGTCTTGATACTTGATACTCGCTACTCGATACTATATGATTGAAAAAATACAACAAGAAAGCCTGGACCTATTGCGGCAACTGATCCGCATCCAGTCTTTCAGCAAGGAAGAAGACAAAACTGCCGATCTGATTGCGGAGTTTTTGGAAAATAAAGGCGTTAAAATCCACAGAAAGCTCAATAACGTTTGGGCTTATAACCAGCATTTCGACCCTGCAAAGCCTACTTTGCTGCTCAATTCGCACCATGATACCGTAAAACCGAATTCGGGCTATACGCGCGATCCTTATGATGCGGCCATTGAAGGCGATAAACTATTTGGCCTAGGCAGCAACGATGCTGGAGCCTGCTTGGTTTCCCTGATCGGAACGTTTTTGTATTTCTACCCGCAAAGCGACCTCAAATATAACATCTGTTTGGCCGCTACGGCCGAAGAAGAGATCTCGGGCAATAACGGACTGGAATTGGTATTGCCAGATTTGGGAGAACTGGAATTTGGAATTGTAGGCGAACCTACCGAAATGAATTTGGCTATCGCAGAACGTGGCTTGTTGGTATTGGATTGTGTTTCGCATGGCAAAGCCGGTCACGCTGCGCGCGAAGAAGGCGAAAATGCCATTTACAAGGCTTTAAAAGACATCGACTGGTTCAGGAATTACCAGTTTCCGAAGGTTTCGGAAGTGTTTGGGCCATTAAAAATGACGGTGACTATCATCAACGCGGGCTCGCAACACAATGTAGTGCCGGCAACCTGTACCTTTACCGTTGATGTGCGCGTAACCGATGCCTATACCAATGAAGAAGTATTGGAAATTATCCGCGCCAATGTAGATTGCGACGTAACCCCACGGTCTATCCGCTTAAAACCATCGTCTATTGACAAAGACCATCCGGTAGTCAAAGCTGGTGTAGCTTTGGGCCGTACCACTTATGGCTCGCCAACCACATCGGACCAAGCTTTGCTCAATATTCCGTCGGTAAAGGTTGGGCCTGGCTTCTCTGGCCGTTCACACATGGCCGATGAGTTTATCTACGTCCGTGAAATTGCAGAAGGCGTAGAAGGCTATATCAATATGCTGAAGCCGGTAGTCTTATAACGTCATTGCGAGGAGCCTAGCGACGTGTTGGTGGAGAACACCAAAACTGCAAAGAGCCCTTAAACAAAAAGCCCCTCCCGATAGCTATCGGGAGGGGCTTTTTGTCATAATTAGTTTTCTGGAGCTTCTTCAAAAGCCCTGGTTTCCAAGTGTTTCTCCATATCCAATCGATTAACACCTTTGCTCCACCATTCGGGAGCAGGCTTGCCTTTCAGCATGTAATCGAAATATTCCAGCATACGTACCGCATAATCCTTACGGTTTGGCAATTTGGCGATACCGTGGTTTTCGCCTCTGTAGGTGATCATTACTACCGGTTTGTTCAATCTTCTCAAACCATTGTAGTACTCGATGCCTTGCGTAAAATCAACCGCACCATCTTTATCATTGTGCAAGAGCAATAAAGGGGTTTGCACTTTTTTGATGTGGTAAATAGGCGAGTTGCGGGCAAAGGCATCCCAGTTGTCCCAATAACCGGGTGTTAACCTGCCTTGGCTGGCTTCAAAAATAGCTTGGTTGGTACCGCCACTGTTCCAATAGATCAAACTGTACATACTGATCATGTTGGTTAGCGGCGCGCCAGCTGCGGCGGCTTTAAAAATGTTGGTTTGAGTAATTAAGAAAGAAGTTTGGTAGCCGCCCCATGAGTGGCCATGAATGGCTACATTTTTCGCATCCACAATACCTGTGGCAATGGCCGCCTTAACGGCTGGCACAACACAAGCTACGGCCGACATGCCCGGATCGTTCAATTTGTATTTGATGTCCGGTTCTAGCACGGCATAGCCATTGCTGAGGTAAACGGCCTTGTTAAAACCTCCACCAGGGAAACTAGGCATGGCATAATTGTTCAGCCCATCGGTTAGGCGTTCGTAAATGTAGGTAATGGTAGGGTACGATTTTCCGGCAACATAATTGGCAGGCAAGTATAAGGCTGCTTGCAGCGAATCGCCGTTGGCACTTACGTAGTCGATTAATTTTACGCCCGATGTCCACGCATATTTGGCCTGATCTGGGGTATTGGTATTTACCTGTTTGGCACCGCTTAAATTGTTGGCATTGCTGGCAAAGGCAATTGGCGATTGCTCAAAATTGCTCTTCGTGTAGACGAAGGTCTTGCCATTTTCTGCCTTGGCCAAAGCACCGTAAGAATTGTCGTCCATAAATAGGATTTCTATTTTATTCTTTCCTGCTGGAAGATAGCCGTAGCCCGCTTTTTTATCCTTTGCATTGAATACGCTAAAATATTGGTCCTTACTCAGGTCGGTTCCTTTTTCGTCAGGATAGATGCGCATACGGCCCATTACTTCCGATTTTTTGGCTTTCCAGTTGTCAGATAGGGCGACAACGCTTTTGCCGTCGGCGCTGATTTTCCATAAATCGTAGTTGTCTTTGATCAGTGCATATTTCGAATCGCTAGACCAGCCAAAGCTTTGGGTAGCTGGTTTGCTGACGTTATGATCGTCCAGCTCGTCAATAAACGAAGCCTTGATATTTCCGCTTAGGTTTGCTGTTTTGCCCGTCTCGAAATCGATGCTATAGAACACACCATCGTTGTAATAGCTAGCCAACTTGCCGTTTGGCGCAACGGATAAACGGCCACCATTGTATAATTTCTCGAACAGGCGTTTTTTGGTGCCGGATTTAAGGTCGATCAGGTAAATGTCGGTATAGCTTTGGCCATCCAAATTGCCCATCAATTCATATTTGGAATTGTCATAGCCAACAGCAAATAATTGTTTGGGCGCTACCATGACCGAGCGCATGTTGCTATCGGCCAATTGCGTAAATTTTTTATCGGCAACCCGGTAAGCACTGGTATAGCTGAAGTTTTTGTCGCGCATTTCCTGCGTTTGCTGCGCTGATTGCAGGCGTTTGTCTTGCCAGTTCCAGATGATCATGTCTGGCTTTTCGATGTCTTCTTTTTTAGGCTCTGCCTTGGCTTCCGGTTTGGCTTTAGCGGTGCTATCGGCTTTGCCTTCTGGTTTTTTCTCGTCTTTCTTTTCTTCTTTTTTGTCGAGCGTGTTGATGCCAAAAAACAAGGTGCTTTGGTCGTCAGACCAATAAGGCCCAGCATTGGTGTTAATGCCCATGCCTTTTGGAAAAGCGCTGTCGTCAATGCCGTTGTAAACTACTTTGGCGGTTAAATCGCCGTTAATTTTATTGATGCCGATCACGCTGTACACATCATCTTTGTATTTTTCGTTTTTGTTGGCTTTTAGTAACGCAAAAGCAGTGCCTTCTTCGTTCCAATTGAGGCTTTTGTACGTGGCTTTATCGTTGTCTAAGGCAGTGGTTAAACCCGTTTTCATATCCCTGATAAAAACACCGTTGCCGTTTTGGCCATTGGCATCAACGGTGTAGGCCAGTTTATCGCCGGCTTTGTTAAAGGCATATTCGCCCACATTGCCCAGGTTAAAGCTTTTTTTGGTGGCCAGATTATACAGCAGCACATCGGTTCCCTTGGCGTCATCTTTGCCTTTAGGGGCAGTTTCCAGCGGAGCAAACTGAATGGCAATCCATGAAGGCGAATCGCCCGAAAAACTGAAGGTTCTTACCCTGTCAAAAGAAGTTTCCTTCTTGTCGGCTAACGAAACCAGGGTCAGCTTATCATACAAGGGCTTATTTGTTTTACGGGCAGCCTTTACTTCGGCATCTTTGGCTGAAACCTTAAAAGCCGCATATTTTGAATCCTTCGAAAAAGCAAGGCTGTTTGGCGTGGCGCCGATGGGATAGGTGTAATGGAGCGTATCCATCGTTTTACGGATGGTCATTTTCAGGTCGCCCTCGGTTGGTCCGCTAGACCAGGCAAACCATTGGCCGTCGGCCGATAAGGTACTGCCACGATTATACGACCACTTGGAAACGTCTTTCCAGGTTAGTGCCGGCTTTTGCTGCGCAAGTGCATTTTGGGCAAAAGCGGCCACCAGCATCAATAGAACAAAGTTTAATTTCTTCATAATTAAGGTTTTGATTTTGCTAAAATAATGTTTTCGGATGAATAAGAACTATGTCATTCTGGTTAATTCGCAATTTTGTTGCGTTTGTGTTGCTTGTCGGCCTTAATTCCTTATTCTGTTGTATTTATTGTATTTTTGTGCTGATAAAATAATAGCAAATACCGATAACATCCATCTGAAATGAAGATCTGGCAAAAGAATATTGAAGTAAACAAGGCAATCGAGGCTTTTACAGTAGGCAAAGACCGAGAGCTTGATTTACAAATGGCGGCGTTCGACGTGTTGGGTTCCTTGGCCCACGTAGAAATGCTGGCCAGCATCAATTTGCTGAGCGCCGAAGAACTGGCCCAGGTAAAAGCCGGACTAAAAACCATTTATGCCGAAATTGAGGCGGGCGAGTTTGCCATCGAAGACAGTGTTGAAGATGTGCATTCGCAGGTAGAATGGCTGTTAACGCAGCGCATTGGCGAAGCCGGCAAGAAAATACACAGCGGCCGTTCGCGCAATGACCAGGTTTTGGTCGATTTGAAATTGTATTTCAGGTCATGTATCCAGGAAATGGTGGCCAATACCGAAGCCTTGTTTTCGCAATTGATTGATTTGAGCAATACCCACGCAACCAAGTTGCTGCCGGGCTATACCCACTTGCAGATAGCGATGCCTTCGTCTTTTGGACTGTGGTTTGGCGCCTATGCCGAAAGCTTGGCCGATGATATGGAGCTGATGCTGGCGGCCTATAAGATTTGCAATAAAAATCCGTTGGGTTCGGCGGCCGGTTACGGCTCGTCGTTTCCGTTAAACAGGACCATGACGACCGAGTTGCTGGGCTTCGACAAACTGAACTATAATGTGGTTTATGCGCAGATGGGCAGGGGCAAAACCGAACGTATCTTGGCACAGGCCATGTCGGCGGTAGCGGCTACCTTAGCTAAAATGGCCATGGACGTATGTTTGTTTATCAATCAAAACTTTAATTTCATCAGTTTTCCGGCCGAACTGACTACGGGTTCGAGCATTATGCCACATAAAAAAAATCCGGATGTTTTTGAATTGATCCGCTCGCGCTGCAACAAAATCCAGGCCCTGCCCAACGAAATTGCCCTGATGATTACCAATTTGCCATCAGGCTACCATCGCGATTTGCAGTTGCTGAAGGAAAATCTTTTTCCGGCCATTGTTTCGCTTAACGAATGTTTGGAAATGGCCACTTTTATGTTGCAGCACATTACGGTTAAAGACGACATCCTGAACGATAAGAAATACGATTACCTGTTTAGTGTGGATGTGGTAAACGATTTGGCCTTAAGTGGTGTTCCATTTAGAGAAGCTTACAAAATTGTGGGCGAAACCATAGAAAAAGGAACTTTTGAGCCTAAAAAGCAAGTTCATCATACCCACGAGGGCAGCATCGGCAACTTGTGCAACAACCAGATCGAGGAAATGATGAATGAGGTGCTGAGCCAGTTTAATTTTGGCAAGGTAAGAATGGCCATAGACAAGCTGTTGAACGAATAAAACCTATGAATGAGATTTGCTCTGCCCGCAATAACGGCGCAAGTAAAAATTTTTAATAAAAACCAATTTAAAATGAATGTATCAGTATTAGCGAACACGCTTATCGGCTCGGAGATTATCAAAATCGGAAACGAAGTAAACGAGC
>JBCNPG010000116.1:0-7581 GCA_039593445.1 Pedobacter sp. | reverse complement strand
CCTTTAAGGCTTTTGACTATCTAGCAGATTTGGAAAGCGGCATGAGCCCCTGCGATAAATTTACCGACAAGCCTGTTAAAATCGCCTACCAAGACAAAGGCAAAACCGAATATTGGGAACCTAAAAATGCCGATTGGAACAACACCTATCAGGAAATGTCGCTACGGTGGGCCATGGCCAAGTCTGTGAATACCGTAACCGCCCAAGTTACCGAAAAAGTGGGTTGGGACAATGTAGTGAAATGGGCGCATGAATGCGGCATCGAAAGTCATCTGCAATCGGTACCCTCGGTAAGTTTGGGCCCGAACGACGTTTCTGTATTCGAAATGGTAAAGGCCTATAGCACGTTTTTAAATGAAGGTGTAAAAACCGACCCGATTTTGATAGAACGCATTACCGACCAGGAAAACAACGTAATTGAAGAATTTACGGCCAAAACCAAGCGCGTATTGAGCGAAGAGATAGCCTGGCTGATGCTGTATATGTTTAGAGGCGGTATGGACGAACCCGGAGGTACCTCAAGGGCTTTATGGGAATGGGACCTTTGGAAAAAGAACAACCAGATCGGTGGCAAAACCGGCACTTCTTCCGATTATGTAGATGCCTGGTATATGGGCATTACCAAAGACCTGGTGACAGGCGTTTGGGTAGGTTGCGACGAGCGTACGGCCCATTTTAAAAACGGAGAACAAGGCGAAGGTTCGCGTACCGCACTGCCTATTTTTGGCAAATTCATGGAAAAGGTTTACCACGACCCCAACAGCGGCTACACCTACGGACCATTTCCGAAAGCCAAGGTTCCGATCACCAGAAACATCGACTGCCCTACTCCGGTACAGCAAACCGATACCACTTCTACAGATAGTGTATTGGTAGATTCTTTGGATATCGCCACGCCTATTATGGAAGAGCAGCAACCTGCGCAACCTAAAATAGAACCTGAAGCCCAAAAAGTAGAAGAAAAAAAGCCTGTTGAATCACAGCCTAAACAACAAACACCGCCAGCTACTGTTCCCCTAACCAGGAAAGAAGAGCGCGAGTTGAAAAGAAAACAACGCCAGGAAGAAAAAGAGAGAAAGAAAAACGGAGGCGATAACTAAGCCCAGCAAACCAAGCTCCGCCGATTTCCGTAACTGAATATAAGTTTATGCCCTAAAAACTATAACATATGAATAGAAATGCTACTTTTCGAAAAAGATCATGGCTCATCTTATTGCTTATACTTATATCTGCCGTTTCGGTACAGGCCCAGTATTTTGGGCAAAACCGGGTAAGATATAAAAATGCCGATTTCAAAGTACTGCAAACTCCCCACTTTGAAATCTATTACTACATCAAGAATGAAAAGCTGCTTAAAAAGTTTGCACAGGATGCGGAAACCTGGTACAAAATGCACCAAGAGGTTTTTCGAGATACTTTTTTGAAAAAAAACCCGATCATTCTTTATAACAACCATCCCGATTTTCAGCAAACAACCGCATTGAACGGCGACATCAGCGTAGGTACGGGCGGGGTAACCGAAGCCTTAAAAAATCGTGTGATTATGCCTGTGCTGGAACTGAACAGCCAAACCAGGCACGTTTTAGGACACGAACTGGTGCACGCTTTTCAATACCATGTGCTGTTGGAAAAAGATTCGATCAGTTTAGAGAATATCGGCAACACGCCATTGTGGATGGTAGAGGGTATGGCCGAATATCTTTCGGTAGGTAAGAAAGATGCTTTTACCTCGATGTGGATGCGCGATGCCTTGCTGAACCGCGACATCCCTTCGCTCAAAGACCTCACCAACTCGAACAAGTATTTCCCATATCGTTATGGTCAGGCTTTCTGGACCTTTATAGGCTCGCTTTATGGCGATACCACCATCGTTCCCCTATTTAAAAATACAGCCCGATTTGGTTACGAAAACGGCATCAAATACACTTTTGGCTACGACGACAGAACTTTATCGGGTTTATGGAAAAATGCCATCGAACAGCATTACCGCCCCTTGCTAAAGGCAGACAGCTCGCAGATAAAAATTTCTGGTGCCAAGATCATCGACAACAAGAATGCAGGCAACATGAACGTAGCCCCTGCGATTAGTCCGGATGGAAAATATTTGGCTTTCCTTTCAGAAAAAGATCTATTTGGCATCGACTTGTTTTTAGCCGATGCAAAAACGGGCCGCATCATCAGGAAACTGAGCAGCCAGATTTCCAATTCGCATATCGACGATTTCAACTTTATCGAGTCGGCCGGAGCCTGGTCGCCAGACGGCAAACAGTTCGCCTTCAGTATTTTTAGCAAGGGCCGCAACCAGCTGCTGATCGTAAATGTTGACAACGGAAGCACCGTGCTGCAGACCGGCATGGGCGAAGTAGAGCAATTTGGCAACCTTACCTGGTCGCCCGACGGCAAAGAAATTGCCTTTTCGGGTATGGTTGAAGGACAAAGTGATATCTTTTCTTACAATTTGGCTACCAAAGCTGTTACCCGCATCACCAACGACGAGTATTCTGATTATGCACCTAGCTTTTCGCCCGATGGCAAGAAAATCGTCTTTTCTTCAGACCGTGCAGCCATCATCGGCAGCAACATCAATGCGGTTAACCCGATCAACATGACCATTTACGATATAGCCAGCAAAACGCTGACCAATATCCCTGTCTTTCCGGGTGCCAATAACCTCAACGCCCAATTTTCAGGCGACAGCAAAAGGATCTTTTTCCTTTCTAACCGCGATGGATTTAGAAATCTTTACGAATATACCCTAGAAAACGGCACCGTAAAGCAGTTGACCGATTATTTTACGGGGATCAGCGGCATTACGGAGTTCTCCCCTGCCATTACCGTTTCGAGAAACGACGATATCATCTACAGCTATTATCGCTACCAACGCTATACTTTGTACAATTCGCCATTGAGCAACTTCAAGGCCAAAAGCGTAGATCCGCAAGAAGTTAATTTCGATGCCGCCATTTTGCCTCCGATGGAAAACTCGGGCGTAAACATCATCAATTCTAACTTGAGCAATTTTGAGCGTTTTGAAAAAACCATTCCGGATTCGCTAAAAACCATTCCTTACAGGCCTAAATTCAGGTTAGATTATTTGGCCAACAGTGGTGTCGGTGTTTCTACCAGCAGGTTTGGAACAGGTGTACAAGGTGGTATTATTGGTATGTTCAGCGACATTTTGGGTCGGAACCAAATCATTGCCAATGTTTCAGTGAATGGCGAGATCTACGACTTTGGCGGCTTGGTTGGATATATCAATCAAAAAAGCAGGATCAATTGGGGCGTTGCACTTTCGCACGTGCCCTACATTACCGGTTTCAGGACTTATGGCGCTTATAATCCTGCCAAAGGCGGCGATCCGATAGATACCATCAGTACCAATATATTACGTACGTTCGAAGACAAAGCCGAGCTTTTTGCTTCTTATCCGTTTAACAAGGTACACCGTTTTGAAGCCGGGGGAGCCTTCTCCCGCTACAGCTATAGGTTAGACCGCTTTAACGAATACTATCAGGATGTGAACGGCTATGCTGCCTATTATTTGGGCTCAGACCGTAAGAAAGTATCTACAACAGAGGCATCCAACTCTCTTGGCGTACCATTGAAACCATTCTCGGTATTCCAGGTTAACGCCTCTTTTATTGGCGACAATTCTATATTTGGCGTTACATCGCCGTTGGATGGTTTTAGGTACAGAATTGGTGCCGAACAGTATTTTGGCGATTATAATTTTAGTGCAGTAACCGTAGATGTGCGCAAGTATTTCAGGGTGAAACCTGTTACCATTGCGGTAAGATCGTACAACTACCTGCGTTTGGGTAAGGACGGCGAAAACCTCTACCCTCTTTATGCCGGTTATAATTACCTGATCAGGGGTTACGAGGCCAGCTCTTTCTATAATGTGAGAAACCAGAGCCTTGGTAGTTTTGATATCGACCAGCTATCGGGAAGCAAATTGGCGGTATTCAACTTCGAGCTTCGTTTACCATTTACGGGTCCTAAAAAACTGGCCCAAATCCCTTCAAAATTCTTGTTTACCGATTTGAACCTGTTCTTTGATGCCGGTTTAGCCTGGAATGAAGACAGCAAGGTTGCTTTTAAAAGCCAACCTACTTACAAAACAGTTCCCGTGACCGATTCACAGGGCAATCCTATCTACGATGGGAACGGCAAACAAGTAACTACCCAAATTGCCAACGAAAGAGTGCCTGCCATGAGCGTGGGTGTATCGGTAAGGGTAAACGTATTCGGCTATTTTGTATTGGAACCTTACTACGCTTTCCCTTTCCAACGCAAAGAAGTGAAGAATGGCGTATTTGGAGTAACCTTTGCGCCAGGCTGGTAAGCAACAAATTATTAATGGGGCAGTCTGCAATTAGCAACGCCACAAAACACAAAAGCGTCCTGATATCCGGGACGCTTTTTTTATGGAAACTATTAACTCATTATGGGCGATTATGCTAAAGAAATTATACCGTTCGCTCCCCTCCTCTTATGACTAAGCGAAAAAAAACAAGGCAATACTTGTCTGGTTCGTTCATGCGTCAGACCAAATTACGACATGAGCGGCAAAGCCACTTGGGTATTGATCCTGGGATGAGAAAGGATATGCTCAAAATCCAAACCGATGGTCAGGTCAATCCAATCGGGATTGCAAGAACGCACCATGCGCTCTTTCTGCATACGGGTAAAGCGGCTTACGAGCTTAAAACGGTTTAGGGCCTGTGCTTCGGTTTTGAATTCTTCAAAATACACCAAGCGGGTTAGTTGCTGGCCGCTATCAAAAAACAAATTTGGCATTTGCTTATAGAAATCAAGTGTCTTGATCAGGTCTGCACTCATTCCTACATGTAAACTTGTACGATTTCTGTCGGTTACGATATAAACAAACTTTTGCATGATAACGGCTTTTATTGGTTAAAAACTAAATTAATTAGATAATTTCTTGTACTTTCAATAAATATTACTAACTTTATTGGCACAATAATACTAACAATTTTAGTAAAAACAAATTTATTTTAAAATATTTTTTATGTCAAACATTTCATCAAACCTCAAATACCTTAGAAAGAAAAAAGGCCATACACAGCAACAATTTGCTGATTTAATGGAAATTAAGCGATCATTGATTGGCGCTTATGAAGAAGACAGGGCTGAACCGAAATACGACTTACTAAAAAAAATAGCAGAATACTTCGACCTTACTATTGATGAGTTCATCAATGAAACCATCAACGACAATTGGAAACCCAAGCCGAAAAGCCAAGGTTCTAATTTGAGGATATTGAGTATTTCTGTAGACCAAAACGACAACGAGAATATAGAACTGGTTCCGGTTAAGGCCAGTGCCGGTTACCTCAACGGCTTCTCCGACCCGCAATACATCCAAGACCTGCCTAAATTCCAGTTGCCATTACCGGCTTTGAGGCAAGGCACTTTTAGGGCTTTCGAAATTATGGGCGATTCGATGCTGCCTATCCAGCCGGGAAGCGTAATCATTGGCGAATACATGGACAACTGGAACGACGTAAAAACCGGCGAGACCTATATCATCATCAGTAAAAACGAAGGCGTTGTATACAAAAGAGCCGGCAACAGGTTCAAAGAAAACAAAGAGCTGAAACTGGTTTCGGATAATAAAGTTTATGATGCCTACTCGCTGCCCGCAGAAGACATTTTGGAAATCTGGAAAGCCAAAGCCTATATATCGACGGCCCTGCCAGAGCCAACGCCTGAGCCAACCATCGAGACCCTATCAAGCATGATGGCCCAAATGCAGAAATCGATTTCGCAGCTGAACAAAAATTAACAAATTTTAACAAGCCGCCGTTTAAACTCTCTCGCGCTTTTTCCATCTATGCTATAAAATACCAATTAATTTAAAAGCAGATGAAAAAGATGATTTACACAGTAGCCCTTGTTGTAATGGGAATTACCGCAAGCTACGCACAGCAAGCTGAGAAACCAAAACTAAGTGCAGAGCAGCGTGCCGAAAAAGCAGCCGTTGCCATGCAGCAAAAATTGGCATTAACCGACGAACAGAAACAAAAAATCCAGCAGATCGAATTAGACCGCATTAAAAAGAACGACGAATGGCGTGGACAAGACCGAAGCGCTATGAAAGGCAAGATGGAGGAGCGCAAAGCTTTTGCCAAAGCCAATAAAGACAAAATCGATGCAGTTTTAACCGCCGACCAGAAAAAAATCCTGGAGAATTCTCGTCACGAAATGAGAGACAAACTAAAAGACAGAAAAGGCAAAAGAGGCGGCCGTCCGGGCGACAATACCCCTCCGCCACCTCCAGCTTCGAATAATTAATTAATTTTTTTTCAAAAAAAGGGCGCTGACCTTATCTGCAGCGCCCTTTTTCTATTTGGACTTGACCAGCAAATCCGGATAGTCCGAAATAATGCCATCTACCTCCAAAGCCCTCAGCTTTTTCATATCGTCGATGGTATTGGCTGTCCACGGAATAACCTTTACGCCGGCTTCGTGTGCCTTTTTCACCAAATCTTCGGTTACGGTATGCCATTCTGGACTTAAAATAAAAGGCCTGAAACCTAAGTCGGTCATATTCTCTTCAAAAGTCTTCTTATTGGCCACCAAAAACGATGTCTTCACGTCGGGATATTTTTGATGGATCAACTGAATGGTTCGCTTATCGAAAGATTGAATAACCACATAAGGCATGATTTTTTTCTTTTCAATTACATCCATCAGCAACTGCACAAAAACTTCGGGACTTGGATTGGTAACTCCATCTCCCGCCGGACTGCATTTGGTTTCGATATTATAGAAAAACTGCTTGCGCTTATTTTTCTTGATATCCGCTTGAACCGCATCAATCAAATCGCTCAGCAAAGGCACATAGGTCTTGATCTTTTCTTGTTGCGGAAAGCCTGCCAAGGGTTTCGTACCCAAATCGAACGATTTTAAGCTTTGGTAGTCCATTTGAAAAACAGGGTATTTCTTGGCGTCGCTTGCCGGAATTTCCTGTCCATCGGGCGTTAGCATGAAGCTCGGGCTCAGGTAATCGTCGTGCGTTACTACAACCAGGCCATCTTTGGTAATATGGGTATCCATTTCTAATGTGGTAATGCCATCAATTTTCATGGCATTGAGCATGGCCACAATGGTATTTTCGGGCCATAGTCCCCTACCACCGCGATGCGCTTCGGCGCTAAAGGCCGGAAATTTGACTGCTTGTGCACTCACTTGCGAAGAATAGCTTAAAACTGCGATTAAGCCTAAAGATACTGTTTTTATAATTTTCATTGGGTCTGTTTTAAATGAACAATGAGCCATTGCTTGAATGGCTCATCTTTGCATCTTAAATTTCGACAAATGCTATTAGCAAAAGATTAACAAATCCTAAACTTTGAAACAACTAAAAGGTTGCTTTAAACATCAAGACATTTAGGTTCGTTGAGAGAAACCGGTGCTTAATTTGTTAAGGGTTCTAGCCAAACATTGAGGAACTTTATGGGATAATAATATAGTCCGGGCTCGACAACAGGCACAGGTTATAGGTTCTCGAGTAGTTATTGCCTTCGTTATTTCCATACGAACCAGAGAAAAGCA
>JBCNPG010000115.1:0-7587 GCA_039593445.1 Pedobacter sp. | reverse complement strand
GGTGTTAATTACACTTACCGAGCTGTTGTTCTTGAGCGATTGGTCCAACACAAAAATATTGTAATTGGTTAAAGGCTGGCTCTTGAAGCTGCGCTTGTTGCCTTGAGCATCTTCTACCTCGGTATACATGCTGTTGGTCAGGGCGTTGAATATACCTAGCCCCAAGCCACTGGCCGTACGGCCCGATATTTTGGTGGCGTTGATGATTTTGGCTTCCTGCGGATTTTTCACGATTTTCTCGCCGGCCTTCAGCTCACTGAGGTCGACATAAGACGGAATAGATCCGATCCTTTTCGAGTAAAATAAATCTCCTTTGTTGAACAGCTCGGTTCCTTCGGTAAAAAACTGGCGGTTTTCGTTAAATTTTACTTCAAACGGCGTTAAATTCAGGATGCGGTTATCGCTTTGCACCTGCCCAAAATCGGGAATCAGGGTCATATCGAGCGTAAAGCTTTTGTTGATGCCATACTTCACGTCCATCCCGCCGTTAAAAGTGGTCTGCGTATTTTTAATCCCGGGCACATTGTAGGGGTAATGGCTAACCAAGGTAGAAATGTATGGCGAAAAAGAGAGGCGCAGAGGTGCTTTGATGCCTTGCAATCCTTCTAAAACACCTTCCTGGTTGATGAAGCCGCTTACCCTTGGATCTACAAAGTTCCAAAAGGTTTGCACATTGGCTCCGGTGCGTTTTCTTACAAAGTTAAGCCCCCAATTTTGCAGGTCTTTACTCGAAAAGCGCAGGGCAGAATAGGGAATCTTGAACTCGGCGGTCCAACCGTTTTCGTCTATATTCACCTCGCTTTCCCAAACGGCATTCCAGTTGGCATCTTCATCGCCAATAAGCGAATACTTGGCGTCAAATTGTACGCCCGCAGCGGTTACATAAAATCCGTTGCCATTTACGCCATCCAGAAAGGTGTCGAACACAACCCCAATAAAATCGGCATTGCCAATGTTATCCCGCGATACCAGCTCGTGCACCACGCTGTCGCGCTTGTCGTACATGCGGGCGGCCACATAAATGGCGTAGTCATCGTACAAGATCTTTACTTCGGTTCTTTTTTCTTTCGATTCTATGCGACCAGGTACGGGCCTGTTCTCTACGAAGTCTGTAGCGATAGGTGCGCCCTCCCACACTGCATCGTTTAGCAAGCCATCGATTTTAGGGCTTGTGGCAGTTCGTTTGGCCTGGAGCTTTTTCTTTACGGGCTGGGCATTTTGCGCAAAACCGGCAAAGGTGCATAATATGAGGATTAGGGATGTTAATCGTAGTTTCATTTGGTTTAATCGTGTTGATAAGACAGCGTTAGGTTATCGAATGTTGCACTAAAGGAAAAAATAAGTAGTATTATTCTAGAGCATGAGGCTCTTAAGCCTATTAATTCGCTCTTTGTGTTTCTTTAAAGTTAATTTGCTTTTGACTGCCCTTCACTTTTGATTTGCCGAAAGTATAGGTTACATTCAGGTTAAGCATGCGGGTATCATAATAGGTGCGGGCGTACTGCACTGCATCGGTATAGTACAGCCTGTTTCTTTCTAAATCGCCTTTCAGGATATCGTTAACAGAAGCGTTCACCTGAAATTTATTATCGGCAAAGGCTACCCTAGCACCCGCCGAAAGTACCGCTCGTCCTTGGCTGTACATATTATTCTGCCTGGAAGAGAGCGATTGCCTAAAATTGACGAATGCCGAAGTTTGCTTGCTGGTTTTAAACGTATTGTTGATACTGTAGGAAAAGGCCGATCCGTTTTGGGTAAGCACCTGCGGAAGGGCTGACTTTGAGTTGGAGTAGCTGTACGAGGCAAAGCTGCTGTTTTCCCACCAGGGAAAAAATTTCTGGTTAAGGCTTGCCGTTAGCCCGGCGCTGTATTGCGTAAGGTAATTGTACGCATTAACCACTTTAAGGGCATCTTTAACCTCAACAACATAGGCATAGCCATTCACCAATTTTTGGCCATAGGCCGTAAATGAAAAGTTGCCGTGCATATACGAAAATTCCAGGTTGTGGTTGTAAGAAGGCCTCAAATAGGGGTTTCCGGTAAAATATGTATAAGGATTAGAGTACCATTTAGCCGGATTAACCGCCCTTAGGCTTGGCCTGTTGATGCGCTTCGAATAATTGATGGAAAAGGTATTCTTGTTATCGAGCTTGTAGCTGAGGTAAGCCGTTGGAAACAGTTTGCCATATTCCGACTTGCTCCGCGAATCAAGGGTGGGCGAATAGCCATCAACCCAGGCATATTCGTACCGAAGTCCGGCTTTGGCTTCCCACTTTTTACTGAGCGCCTTTTGCAAGCTGATGTATCCCGCTAGGTTCTTTTCGTTATAGTCGAACGCATTGCTCCTTAAGGGATCCGGCCTAAAAACGTCTTGAACAAAATTGGCATAAACTGTTTCGGCATCCTGGTCAAAATTGGCAAACTTTAAGCCTGTTTCAAGCAAGGCCCATTTGTAGGGCAGGTTCAAATCACTTTGTGCCGACCAAACATGATATTGGGTGCCGTTAAAGTTGCGCACGCGATTGGTTTGCCCGGTTTGATCGGAAGTGGTTTGAAAGTTATTGGTGGTTTTGGGAGCGTTGGCAAAATAGTTGAAGCTGGTGCTTAGTTTCTTGCCTAAGCTATCCAGTTTCTGATCGTAGTAAAGGCTTAGCGTATGGGTAAGATTTGGGTTTTCGTTATGCGAAACCGTACGGAGCACCGAATCGGTTTGGCCATGGGTTTGATAAATGGTAACATTGTCGATATCCATATCCGAACTGGTTTTGCTTACATCGTAAATCAGCCCCAAATTCGCAGTTTTATCGGCTTTGTAGTCGAGGCTCAGGTTAGCACCTATGCCATCGGCAACACTTTTTCTCGGATCGCGACTCAATATCGAATTGACGCCGATGTTGTCGGTCTGCTCGTCGATATGCGCCGGCCTGTGGTACTGCCTCAGCTTCACCGAACTGGCCAATTTTTGCGATTGGTAGTTGAGGTTGAAGTTGTTGGCAAAACCGGAATAGCTATTCTGTATAAACGATGGGCTAAAATTGCCGCTCCATCCCAGGTTGGGATTGCTTTTCACCACAATGTTGATCAACCCGCTATTGCCTTGTGCTTCGTATTTGGCCGGGGGCGTGGTAATGACTTCTATTTTTTCGATATCGTCAGACCGTAGCGATTTGAGATAGTTAATGAGATCGCTGCCACGAAGCGGCACCATGCGTTCGTTAATCATCACCGATACGCCGCTCTTGCCCACAATGGAAATGCCGCTTTCTTCAACCCGAAGCATCGGCGTTAGGGCCAGGGCTTGGGCAAGGTCTGTGCCTTTGGCCGCAATGGAATTTTCGAGGTTAAAAACCATGCGGTCTATTTTTCTTTCTAGCAGCGGTTTGTTTCCTTTGACGGTTACTTCTTTAAGTGTTTCTACACTGCTGGTTAACCACAAGGTTGGCAACTCCAAATCGGCGCCAACTATGTTAAAAACACCCGATTTGGCCTTTTCGTAGCCCAAGTAATAAGCCACTACAAAATAGCTGCCGGGTCTTACTTCCTTAAACTCATAAATGCCTTGTGCATTGCTGTACTGTAAGCCAACCGCTACCGAATCGGGTAGGCGCACCAAAGAGGCCGTAGCATAATCCAAGCCTTGCTGGCTGCTTTTGGTTGCAATTTTGCCGCTTATTTTAAAAGTTTGGGCCTGTACCGTAGCGATACCCAGCAACAGCAAAAGGCAGGTAATTAGGGATTTCTTCATTTTAATAGGGATTGGTTGGGGCAAAAGACATCCTGCCTAAGCAATGTTGCATGCCTAGCATTTGGTTTACGAATAGGATTGAGGGTTTTAGGAGCTTACGTGTAAAGGCTATTTAGCTAACTCATTGAGCAGGTAAATTTCGGCCTAATTTGGCAAAGCTTGGCCATTGGCTGTTTTTGATGCACAATGGCACCAAAAACAGCAGGCCTATAGTTGGTTTGGTGTGTTAGATGGATTAATCGATGGCTAGCACCTTCATCTTAACATAATCTTCAATAGAGCTGTAGTTATGTCCTTTTTTCTTCATCGAGGCTACAAATGTAGGCGAGGTTCCTGTGGCCTTGGCCGAAAGCACATTTTCGATGGTAATGTTTTTGAAACCCAGCTTTTTGAACTCCGCAAAATCGCTGGCCGTTACCCCCAAAGCCTTAAGCGATGTGACCTGCTCGGCCGTTAGGTCGCTAAGGCCCGCTGCTTTGAAGCTTTCGAAATATTCTGGTGTCACGCCGAGTGCCTTCATCGAAATCAGGCCTTCCTCAGATACCTTGAGGCCTTTGTCTGTAAAGCCTTTGGCATATTCTGGCGTAATTCTCATTACTTTTCTGGCAATTAGTTTACCCAGTTCATCATCTTCGTCGGTTTTGGCCGCTTTTTGAGTGGCTTTCTCGGTTGCCCTTTCGGTGGCTTTTTCAGCTTTGCTCGTTACTTTATTCGCGGCGCTGGCCTCGCGGCTTTCAACATCGGCCATTTTTGCACTTTTAAGATAGGCGCCGTCAATGCCCTGCGCTTTAAAGGTGACCATCTTGTTGGCGCTTATTTTGCTGTAGCCCGCATCTTTAATCCCTTTAACAAAGTCGGCATCCACATCCAATGCTTTTAGCGGGATCAATTCGCCCAAGCTCACATCGGATAAGCCTGCCTTTTTGAGCGACTGGATGTATTCGGGTGTAACATTCAAAGCCACCAACGGAATAAGGTTGTCTTTAGAAACCTCGCTATAGCCCATGCCTTTAAGCGCAGTAACATAGCCCCGTTTTACATTGATCAGGAAAAATACCAAATTATCCTTTTCCTTGATTCCGCTTACGCCTTCCTTGGTCAGGAAGCTGGTAAAATCTGCATTTGGGCTAAATTTGTAAGAACCCATTCCCGAGTTGTTTTCAAATTTGCCGGTAAAGTTCATGGTTCCCGCATCGCGGGTAATCGAAAAGGAGCCTTCGCTTCCACGCGGCAGGTTTTTAAGGTCGGCCAGCGAAAAGGTATGGTTGCTGATATTGTTGCCGTCTTCGTCGGATTCGAAACGGATGTTTACCTTGTCGCCTTTAATGGTGGCAAACCAGGTGCCTTCATTGTCGATCAAGCGAAATTTTTCAGTGATTTTGCTCGTTGCATCATGCTTTCCGTAGGCCTTAGGCTCATTCAGGAATGCCACAAATACCAATAATAATGGTACGATAAATAAGTATTTCCACGTAGAGTTTACGTTAGATTTTTTTGCGTTCATCATGACTAATCTTTTTTTAAGAATGGATTGATTGTAATTGGTTGTCAAACTAGCCGGGAAGTGCGGTGCCGAAACCTTCACCAGGCTCATCTGATAGCTGCTTGGCTCGATATCGGAATTGGCCAGCAGTTCGTTATCCGTCAGAAATTCGAGGTTGTCTTCCATCGCCTTACGGTACATCCAGGCAAAGGGGTTAAACCATTGAAAAACCAAAGCCAGCTCGGCGATCAAAATATCATAGCTATGTCCTTGCTGGATATGGATTTTTTCGTGCAGGATAATCTGGTTGTAAGTGTCCCAATCGTATTTTTCGGGATTGATAAAGATGTTGTTGCCAAAGGAGCAGGGCGCTTGGTTGCCCGCCAGCTCTACGATCCTGAAACGGCCGTCTCTGATTACCGGCCTCGAATAGGCTCGGTAAAGCAAAACGCAGAGTTGAAAAAGAAAATTGATCGCAAACACGATAACCCCAAGCCAATAGGCCCAAAAAAGCACCTTCGGAATGGAGATATCCTTAAAAAAAGAACTTTGCTGTTCGTTGCCCGTGCTGATGGTGGCCTTTGGCTGTACAGTTGGCGCAGCTTGTGGTACGTCTACCACTGATGCCTTGCTGTTATCGATCACAGCGGGCACCTCTACATTTGCCTTTCTGAACGACCATTGTTGCGGCACCGGAATTAAAGGCAGGCCAAAAGAAAGCGCCAAACAAATGAGCAATACGAACCTGTTTAGCGGAAAAAAGGTTTCGTTTTGCAGCAGCAGCTTATAAAACACTAGGCAGCCCGCCAAAATAAGGGCCACATTCAACACGTAGAACATCATGGTTTCTTCGATTTAATGAGGTTAACGATTTCTGTTAATTCGTCGTCAGACAGGTTTTGCTCCTTGGCAAAGAAGGCCAGCATACGCGGATACGAATTGTCGAAGTACTGGCTTACCACGTCTTTAAGCGCGTGTTTCTGATATTCTTCCCTGCCGATAACCGGAAAATAGCAGAACATGTTGCCCACCACGTCGTGGCCCAAAAAGCCTTTTTCTTCCAAGATCTTTACCATCGTAGCTACACTGTTGTAATGGGGCTTAGGATCGGGCAACAGCGGGATGATATCCCTGATGAATGCCTTCTCTACTTCCCAAAACACCTGCATAATCTGCTCTTCTCTTTTTGCTAATTTGATCATGTTGTAAAAATTGATAAGCGAATGTACTACTAATTGATTAATAGTCAAACTAACTGATTAGTATTTATGTAACTTTTGAGTTACATTTAATTTTTGCGTGGCTAGATTTTTGAAAATCAGCGCGGAAAATTGCCTTGCAATTACGATTGGGCTCGCTTTTAGGCAAAAAAACAATATCTTTGCATTTACAAAAATTTGTAACCAATTATGTTTGAAAATTTACAGGACAAGCTAGACAGGGCGTTTAAAGTTTTAAAGGGACAAGGAAGCATTACCGAGATCAACGTGGCAGAGACCATGAAAGAGATCAGGAAAGCTTTGCTAGATGCCGACGTAAATTATAAAACAGCCAAAACCTTTACCGACGAGGTGAAGGAAAAAGCACTTGGCGCCAACGTACTGACCTCTATTTCTCCTGGCCAGTTGCTGACCAAGATCATGAACGACGAGCTGACGGCCCTAATGGGTGGCGAGGTAACCGATCTTGACCTTAAAATCAACCCAACCATTATATTGATTGCCGGCTTGAACGGTGCGGGTAAAACCACCTTTACCGGAAAATTGGCTTTACACCTTAAAAGCAAGGGCAAAAAGCCTTTAATGGTAGCCGGCGACGTTTATCGCCCTGCAGCTGTAGACCAATTGCAAGTACTCGGTGAGCAGATCAGCGTTCCGGTTTATGCCAACAAAGAATCAAAAGATCCGATTGCCATTGCCTTGGAAGGTATTGCAGAGGGCAAAAAGAACAACAATAACGTAATCATTATCGATACCGCCGGTCGTTTGTCGATTGACGAAAGCCTGATGAACGAGATTTCGGAGGTAAAGGCGCAAACCAAGCCCCACGAAATCTTATTCGTTGTAGATGCCATGACCGGCCAGGATGCCGTCAATACGGCCAAGGTTTTTAACGACCGCCTCGATTTTACGGGTGTTGTTTTGACCAAATTGGATGGCGATACCCGTGGCGGTGCCGCGCTTTCGATCAAATCGGTAGTGAACAAGCCGATCAAGTTTATCGGTACCGGCGAGAAGATGGAAGCGCTAGACGTGTTTTACCCAGACAGGATGGCATCGCGTATCTTGGGCATGGGCGACGTGGTTTCGTTGGTAGAACGCGCACAGCAACAGTTTGACGAGAAAGAAGCGGCCGAACT
>JBCNPG010000114.1:0-7619 GCA_039593445.1 Pedobacter sp. | reverse complement strand
GTTGAAGGCGCCATGGCCAGCAAACCTGCCCTGAACGAACATAAGGTTTGGAGCCTGCACCATGAAGGATTGCACCATCCAGATGTGGGCAGCAATACCGTCATAGAACATACTTCGGCCGTTATAGATGGCAAAATATCTGGCTATGCCTACGAATTGCAGGAATCGAACAAATTGAAGCCCACGGTATTTATCGCCGTGCACAACAACGGTGGCACCAAGCGCCATGCCATTTGGGGCTATATACACGAAGGCGACGCCCAAGAAGCCGAAAACAGGGAACTGGCCTCGCGGTTAATTGCCGCCATCAGCAAAGCTACCGACCTGGAAAACCGAGGCGTGCTGTTGGACAGCTCGACCGGCAGAAACGACTATACCTGTAAAACCACCGGCAAAAAAGCATTTTATAGCCTCGATGAGAACATCAATACGGCCAAATACAGGGTTTTACTAGAAATTGGCGACAATGGCGTGAGCAAGGCCTTTTTACAGGATCCTGCCAACCAGAAAAAAATGGGCGAAGCCTTAAAGGGCGAGCTGGTTAAATGGTTAAAAGAGAAAAACCTGGATTAATCTATGACTTTCGAAAAAATTCCGCTCCACAGGTTAGTGAACCAAAAAATTGCTTCGAGCGGTTTTAGCCAGCCAGAGGAAGTAGTGAGCTATCTAGGTGCCATGCAGGCGCAAGAATATGCCATGGCCAAATGGGCAATTGCACTACGCCTGCCCCATGCCAAAGAAAGCGATATAGAAAAAGCCATTAACGAAGGAAAAATCCTGCGTACGCATGTACTGAGGCCAACCTGGCACTTTGTATCGCCTACCGACATCAAATGGATTTTAAAGCTCTCGGCGCCTCGGGTACATGCGCAAAATGCCTATATGTATCGCCAAACCGGAACAGACAGCAAGCTGTTCAGCAAAACCACCGATATTATTGTAAAAGCACTGGAAGGTGGCCAACAGCTCACCAGAAACGCTATCAATGAATTATTTAAGCAACAAGGTATTGTGGCCGATGGCGTACAGCTGGGGATTTTTATGATGTATGCAGAATTAGAAGGCTTGATTTGCAGCGGTGCCCGCCAAGGCAACCAATTCAGCTATGCCTTAATAGCCGATGTAGCACCGCAAGCCATTGCATTGAGTGAAGAAGAATCATTGGCTACGTTAACCCAACGTTATTTTGCCAGTCGCGGGCCAGCCACTTTAAACGATTATACTACGTGGTCGGGTTTAACGGTTACTACCGCCAAAAAAGGCTATGAAATGGTAAAGGAGCAATTCAAAAAGGCCTTAATCGATGGAAAGGAATATATTTTTTCGCCACAGGAGATAAAGAGCGACAAACACTTGCAAACCTCTTTCCTCATGCCTGACTATGATGAATATGGCATCGCTTACAAAGACCGTTCGGCGGTGTTGCGCAAGGCGATTGACCAACCTAACAGCAACAGCTTTATTTTTAGCCGAATGATTGTGTTGAACGGACAAATCGTTGGCAGTTGGTTCAGAACCCTCAAAGGCAAAAAACTAATCCTTCAAACCTCGGCATTTAAACCCCTCTCCAAAAAAGAACAACAAGAAGTGAAACAAATGGCGCATCGCTTCGGCAAATTCCTGGGCATTGAACCTAAGAATATCGAATTACCGGATTTGAGTTGAGGGTTTGCAGTTACCAGTTCACAGTTTTCAGTTATCAGTTATCAATTTACATAAAAAACAACCAGCATGAAAAAATTATTGCTAGCGCTCCTATTAATTGCTACTTGCGCACAGGTTCAAGCCCAAGACAAAAAGACAAACCCCAAATACAACGAGGCCTTAGCCAAACAATACGGCGCTGACGACTACGGCATGAAAATGTATGTATTGGTTATTCTCAAAACCGGCAGCAATACCAATGAAACCAAAGCCAAAAGCGACAGCCTCTTTGCCGGACACCTGGCCAATATGGGCAAATTGGTGCAACAGAACAAACTCGTTGTGGCTGGACCTTTGGGCAAGAACGATCAAAATTATAGGGGTATTTTCATCCTCAACACCAAATCGATGGAGGAAGCCAGGGAAATGCTGGCAACAGATCCGGCGGTAAAAGCCAAGCTATTGGATGCCGAACTTTTCAATTGGTATGGTTCGGCCGCATTGCCGGCATATTTGAAGGTGGACGAACAAATGGGCAAATATAAATTCTAAATTTCGCCTATCGGGTGCAACGTTGCCGCAAAAAGCTTGTCTTTTTGGTGTAACCAAAACCTCAACATGAAAAAAACAATACTCCCTATCCTATGCTTCGTCTTGTGTAGCTTTGGCAGCTGGGCACAATCCCTGACCAAGCAAGATTTTGCGCAGGACCTCGAATTCCTGAAAAAAACGCTACCCGAAAAACACACCAACCTCTTTGCCAAAATTGATCGGACCCAGTTCGAAAACAAGGTCGATTTTATTTTAATGAGGTCCAACTCGCTCAACTGGGAACGTTTTGTAGCCGAACTGTTCAGATTGACCGTATCTATAGGCGACGAACATACTTTCATTGAGGTCGATTTTACAAAGACCCTGCCTATACAATTCGAAATTTTTAAGGAAGGCTTGTTTGTAACCGGCATCGATTCTGCACATTCTTCTTTGTTAAATAGCAAATTGGAGCGCATAAACGGTCATCCGGTAAGCGAAGTGATTAGCCGTTTCAAGGAGATCATCCTGCACGAAAACCCTTCTTATTTCAATGATCATTTGGTACATTACCTCAACAACCCGGTATTGCTGAAAGGCTTGGACCTTATTGACGACGATGCCAAAGCAACATTCGTTTTCAGCACTAACCAAGGCCAAACAGAAAAAGCTGAGCTTGCTTCGGTAGCGGGCAATAATGTGGCAAAGCTACCTTTGGTAAGATCGGGCAATAGCCTGTTATCAAAAAGGAAGGAAGGTAATTACTGGTTCGATTACAATGCCGACCATAAAATCCTGTATTTTAATTACAGCCAATGCAGAGAAATGCCGAACTATCCCTTTGCCAAATTCAACGAGGAGTTGTTTGCCAGCATCGACCAGTATAAACCCGAGAAAATCGTGCTGGATCTGCGCTACAACAGCGGTGGCAATTCGGGCATTTTAAGGCCTTTCATGGAACAAATCGAAAAAAGCTACCTCAATCAAAAGAACAAGTTTTTTGTACTGATCGGCAAAACCACCTTTTCATCGGCCGTTATGAATGCCGTTGACCTGAAGAAAAACCTGAACATTACCCTTGTTGGCCAACCCAGTGCCGGCCTGATCAACGGCTATGGCGAAGTGAGGGGCTTTGCTTTGCCCCAATCGAAAATCGTAGTGGCCTACTCTACCAAATACTGGGAAAGATGGAAAGGCAAAAAAGGACCCTTAAAACCCGATGTTGCGATTAGCTATTCGATCAACAACTATGTAGCTGGCAAAGACGAAGCTTTGATGCAGGTGGAGAAAAGATAGAAAACAATAATATTGAAGATTTTTCAATTAAGGGATGCTGGTCGGGAAATGCTTTCCCGACTAAACCAACTCCGGATTTCAAATCCGGCTTCATGATTGGATTGCAAAACCGAAGCTAGCATGATCGGGATGAAACATCCCGACCAACTCGAAGAAACTAAAATTGAAAGTCCAAAGCCAAAGGCACATCAGAGACGTATTGCAAATCTGTCTTTATGCTTTCGTGTCATTTACTATTCTTCCTTCTTCTGGAATTTATAAAACAAGTAGCCTAAAAATGGCAAAATAAGCAAACTGCCCAATAACAAGGCCCAACCCAAGGTTTGAACCGTTTTTGCCGGACCAATAGCCTCGTAGAGCGAAATAGCGCTGCCGTTCCTCAACCTGATGAAATTAGGAAAGTGTGCATAACTGATAGCTAATAGAATCATGGTCACCTGAAAACCCGCCAAAATACGCAACACTCTTGTTTTGTCCCTGAGCAACAAATACCATAGCAAAACTAATGAAAGGCTGGCTAAGCTTACGGCAGCTAGTCCTACAGGATTTTCAAACACCCAGCTGATCAAAGGCACTCCCTCATAGGAGGCAGCCCAAAAAACAACTACGCCCAACAGTACTGCGGCTACATTCATAAATTTGGCCTTTTTGATGAAGCGTTTTTTATCTTCCTCCTCCTTGCACTCGCCAATGAGGTAAATAGCGGCCAAAAAGCCGCATAGGGCCACGGTAAACAAACCTACAGCTACCGAGAAAAAGTTGAGCCAGCCCCAAATGTAAGCCTGCACAAAATTATGTGGATCGGTATCTATTTGTCCACAAAGTACACTTCCTGCAATAATACCCAGGAATAAAGGGGTAATAAAGCTCGAATACACAAATATCTTATTGTATATTTCCTGCATTTGGTCTTTTACCGCATCGTAATGCCTAAACACGAATGCCGTTCCGCGGGCAATGATGCCGATGAGCATAATGGCCAAAGGAATATGCAGGTAGATGGACATGGTGCTGTAAATGAGCGGAAAGGCCACGAATAAAATCACGATGGCAATAATAAGCCACATGTGGTTGGCCTCCCAAACCGGGCCAATGGCATGATACATCGTTTTTCGGGTTTTGCTCCGATTCTTTGGCGAGGTAAAAAGCTCGATGATACCTGCCCCGAAATCGGCGCCGCCCAGCAAAAAGTAAAGCAAAATAGCAAGGCACAGAAAAGAAATGACTACATACTGCATGGCTATTGTTCTTGAGGTTGTTGACTATACAAGGTTGGCACCATTTTGATCTGTCGGTAAAGCAGGAAGATAACGATCAGGCTAAGCGAAGCATAAATGGTCGTAAAGAGGTAAAAAGACCAGGCAATACCCGGCATCGGGGTTACTGCATCCTTGGTTTTCATCACGCCATAAATAATCCATGGCTGCCTCCCTACTTCTGTTACTACCCAACCGGCTTCCAAGGCAATGTAGCCCAGCGGAATGGCTACTACAAAAAGCCTGAGGAGCCATGGCCGGTCGATGATTGCCTTTTTGCGCCATAAGGCTACAAAATAAGTTACTGAAAGCAAAACCAACAAGCCCCCAATACCCACCATGATTTGAAAAGCGTAGTGGGTAGCAGCCACCGGCGGATGTTCACTTTCGGGAATTTTGTCGAGTCCCTTCACTTCAGCCTTAAAATCGCCATGTGCTAGGAAACTTAAGGCAGCCGGTACTTCAAAAGCCATTTTTACCTCTTTCTTTTTTTCATCAACAATACCGCCAATTAACAAAGGAGCGGGTTTTTGTGTCTGGTAAAGCGCTTCCATGGCCGCCAGCTTGGCAGGTTGCCTCTTAGCTACGTCTTTGGCCGAAATATCGCCACTAATGGGTTGCAACAAGGCTCCAATGGTGGCAAATACCGCAGCAATCTTGAAGGCTTTGTAATGAAATTCCTGATTTTGCTTTCGCAGGATCATGAGCGCATGCACTCCGGCCACCGCAAAGCCCGTAGCCGTAAAAGCCGCTAGGCACATATGCAGCGCCTGCGTAAACCAGGCTTTGTTAAACATGGCCTGAATGGGATCTATGTTTAGATATTGCCCATTTACGTACTCAAAACCTGTGGGACTGTTCATCCAGGCATTGGCCGCCACCACCAAGATACCCGAAGCCAGGCCACTTACGCCCACCACAACTCCGGTAAACCAATGGAACCACTTGTTCAGTTTGTTCCATCCATAGAGGAAAAAGCCCAAGGCAATGGCTTCAATAAAAAAGGCAGTCCCTTCTAAAGAAAAAGGCATTCCGAAAATAGGTCCAGCATGCTCCATAAATTTCGGCCAGAGCAAGCCCAATTCGAAAGACAGCATGGTGCCCGAAACGGCTCCTGTTGCAAAGAAGATAGCCACGCCTTTGCTCCAAGCCTTCGTCAGGTTTTTATAAACTTCATTATTGGATTTGAGCCATTTGTAATGCGAAACCGCCATAAAAAACGGCATCACCATCCCTATACAAGCATAAATGATATGGAAGCCCAGCGAAAGGGCCATCTGTGAACGGGCAGCGAGGAAATCGTCCATAATCAGTAATTTATTGGTTACAAATATACTTGCCCAGCGTATTGATTTTCCTTAAAATCAACAAAATAGCAGGTCGATTCTCAATATAGAACGTTTATAAATTGCAACCAAATTTTGTATTCTGCTGCTGATCGCTTAACAGTTGCTGTTATAGTTTACGCTTTAAATCGATAAACTGTTCATTGCTAACCGAAAACTGAAAATCAGGAATTTAACGAAAAGGAAATCATCGCCTTGCTACTCGTGCTCATCCATATAAACAACCGAATATACCTAGCCCGTTGTCAGCTCCCTATAAGCCGCCGTTAAGCTTCTGGCAATGCCTTCGCCTTTCCACTCTGGCGCACCCGGTATACTGGTGGCTTTGAGGATGTCTTCCTTGCTTTTTCCGGCCTTGATTTCTCCACCTACAAAAGTAAGCAATGATTGCAGGTAGTTTTGAAATGCCTTGATATCGGCCTTATTGCCAGTTACTTTTTCGGGATCGAGGCTATGGCCCCAAATAAACAACGTATCGTTGTCGAACTGGCCGGCAATTTGGTCTAAAGCTTTGATCCAATTGCCGATATGCGCCCCGTTATCCTGATCGATATAAGGAAAACGTCTGTTGAACACCAAATCGCCCACATGAGCAATATTGGCGTTCTCGAAATGGTATACTACATCGCCATTGGTATGCCCAGAACCATAATAATAGGCACTGATTTTTTCTTTGCCAACCGGTGCTTTCCAACCTTTGCCAAAAGTGGTATCAGGCAATAGCTGTTTTTCAAGGCTATTCGCCTTTTCGGCAGCCAATTTTTGGTTAACGGCCGAATTTTGGTGAGCTACTACATGTTCGGCCAGGCCTTTGAACGAAATATTGCCAGCTGTATGGTCGCCATGATGATGGGTATTTAAAAGGTATTTGAATGGCTTATCGCCCAGTTTTTTGAGTTCTTCGATTACATGAGGCGCTGTATTGGGGAATTGCGCATCGACCACCACAAAGCCGCTGCTGCCATTAAGCCAGGCGATGGTACCGCCCTGTTCAGTGAAAATGCCAATATCGTTGCGCAAAGCCTTAAACTCGTAAGCGCGCGCCCAGCTAGGGCTGGCAAAAAGATCTGTCCTGTATAAGGTAAGCATGGCCAGGGCCAATGCCGAGTTCTGGATAAATTGTCTTCTATGCATAAGGAATGAAAATTAAAAAACCACGAAATAAATCCCGTGGTTTAAATTTAGTAAATATTCTGATTAAACGCCGCTGCCGGGAATAGTACCAGGTTCGTGTCCGTCGCCAAAGGCCTGGTTGGTACGCCCGTGTTTTTTTTCAAACTTGCTGGTTACGTTCGAAGAACTATTTTTCTCGATATTTTCTTCATTCCTTGGCGTATCTTTTTCGGTATCAACATCTATCAGATCGTTTTTAACCGCTCTCTTTTTTTCATTGTGATTTTCCATAACAACTATGCTTTAATGTAAGGTTATAACAACTTACTAATGGGCATTGTTTGGGGCCAAGCCATTGATTACTTAAAAAACAAATAAATCTTTATGTTTGATAAACCAAACAGATGAGAACCAAAATTACCTTGCTGTGCCT
>JBCNPG010000113.1:0-7622 GCA_039593445.1 Pedobacter sp. | reverse complement strand
AGATAAGCCTACATAGATATGAGTATAGCGTATTGCGTAAAGCGATGCATGGCTATTAACGCTATACGCTTATCTCAATACGCCATACTAGATGAACATTAGAGAAGAATTAGAGAAGCGAATTTTAATTATAGATGGTGCCATGGGCACGATGATACAGCGCTACGTTTTAACCGAACAAGATTTTAGGGGCGAACGTTTTGCCAACCATCCCTGCGACGTCAAAGGTAACAATGACCTGTTGAACATCACGCGCCCAGATATCATCAAAGCCATACACCTCGAATACCTGAACGCTGGTGCCGACATCATCGAAACCAATACCTTCAGTACGCAGCGCATCTCTATGGCCGACTACCAAATGGAAGACCTTTCGTACGAACTTAGTTTCGAGGGTGCCCGCGTAGCTAAAGAGGCCGTACAAGAATTTATGGCCAAAAATCCGGGCAAGCAATGTTTTGTAGCCGGCGCCATAGGCCCTACCAACCGTACGCTTTCACTCTCTCCCGATGTAAACGACCCAGGTTTCAGGGCCATTACCTACGACCAGCTGTTTGATGCCTATTACGAGCAGATCCGTGGCTTGGTTGATGGTGGTGCCGATGTATTGCTGATCGAAACCATATTTGATACCTTGAACGCCAAAGTGGCTATTGCGGCCATTAAACAATATGAAGAAATAATCGGCCGCAAGCTCGAAATCATGATTTCGGGCACCATTACCGATGCTTCTGGCAGAACGCTTTCTGGACAAACCGCAGAGGCTTTTCTCAATTCGGTTAGCCATGCCCAACCTTTGAGCATTGGCTTTAACTGCGCCTTGGGCGCCAAAGAAATGCGTCCATATATCGAAGAATTAGCCACTAAGGCCAACTGCTATGTTTCGGCTTATCCAAATGCGGGTTTGCCCAACGAATTTGGGGCTTACGACGAAATGCCTCATGAGACTGCGCATTTGGTTGACGATTTTATAACCTCGGGTTTTGTAAATATTGTTGGTGGCTGTTGTGGCACCACGCCAGAACATATAGGCTGCATCGCCCAGAAGGCCAGCAAAGCCAAGCCAAGGAAAATCCCAATGGTTGAGCCTTACATGCGTTTGAGCGGCTTAGAACCGGTTACCATTACTCCCGAAAGCATTTTTGTTAACGTGGGCGAAAGGACCAATATCACAGGCTCTCCCAAATTCTCTAAACTGATTTTGGGTGGCGATTATGAAGGTGCCCTAGCCGTTGCACGCCAGCAGGTAGAAGGCGGTGCACAGGTTATTGATGTGAATATGGACGAAGGCATGCTCGATTCGGAAGCGGCCATGACCAAATTCCTGAATCTGATCGCTGCCGAACCTGATATTGCCAAACTGCCTATCATGGTCGACTCCTCTAAGTGGTCGGTGATTGAAAATGGCTTGAAATGTTTACAGGGCAAGGGCATCGTCAACTCTATTTCGCTAAAAGAAGGTGAAGAAAAGTTCAAGGAAAGCGCCCGCAAGATTTTGCGTTATGGCGCAGCCGTAGTCGTGATGGCTTTTGATGAGCAAGGCCAGGCCGACAACTACGAACGCAGGATCGAGATTTGCAAAAGAAGCTATGATATCTTGGTCAACGAATTGGATTTTCCACCACAAGATATCATCTTCGACCCTAATATTTTAACCGTTGCTACCGGTTTAGAGGAGCACAATAACTACGCCGTCGATTTTATCAATG
This sequence comes from Pedobacter sp., assembly GCA_039593445.1. Classification (GTDB taxonomy): domain Bacteria; phylum Bacteroidota; class Bacteroidia; order Sphingobacteriales; family Sphingobacteriaceae; genus Pedobacter. Next base: position 5,913 of record JBCNPG010000113.1, on the reverse strand, counting down.
CCACCCGCTGGATCAAAGAAAATCTCCCTTATGCCAAAGTAAGTGGCGGGGTTTCTAATATTTCTTTCTCGTTTAGGGGCAATAATGTGGTGCGCGAAGCCATGCACTCGGCCTTTTTGTTCCATGCCATTAAAGCTGGGCTCGACATGGGCATTGTTAATGCAGGTATGTTGGAGGTTTACCAGGAAATTGAGCCTGAACTGCTAGAAAGAGTTGAAGATGTACTGCTGAACCGCAGGCCAGATGCCACCGAGCGGTTGGTCGAATTTGCCGAAACCGTAAAAAACAAAGGCAAGGCTGTTGTAAAAGACGAAACCTGGCGCAAAGGCACCGTTGAAGAAAGGCTATCGCATGCCTTGGTCAAAGGTATTATCGAATACTTGGACGAAGACGTAGAAGAAGCCAGGCTTAAATATCCGAGGCCGTTGCACGTGATCGAGGGGCCTTTAATGGACGGGATGAACATTGTGGGCGACTTGTTTGGTGCCGGAAAAATGTTCTTGCCTCAGGTGGTAAAATCGGCCAGGGTAATGAAAAAGGCCGTAGCTATTTTATTGCCATACATTGAGGCCGAGAAATTGGCCAACCCCGATGGCAACCAAAGCTCATCGGCAGGCAAAGTGCTTATGGCTACCGTAAAAGGCGATGTGCACGATATCGGCAAAAACATTGTAGGCGTAGTATTGGCCTGCAACAACTTCGAAATTGTGGATATGGGCGTGATGGTTCCCGCACAAGACATCATTAAAAAAGCCAAGGAAATCAATGCCGACATTATCGGCTTGAGCGGCTTGATCACCCCTTCATTGGACGAAATGGTTCATTTTGCCAAAGAAATGGAACGCGAAGGCTTTAGCATTCCGCTCATTGTGGGCGGTGCAACTACCTCGCGCATCCACGCGGCCGTAAAAATTGCGCCCAACTATTCTGGCCCGGCCATCCACGTGCTCGATGCTTCGAGAAGCGTAACAGTTTGCAGCACCCTGATGAACCAGGAAACCCGTGGCGAATACATTGCCGGTATCAAGGCCGAATACGATAAAGCCCGCGAAGCACACCTGAACAAACGATCGGATAAACGCTACAAAACCATTGAAGAGGCCCGCGCAGACAGGTTTCAGATCGATTTGGATCAGGTAGCTCCTGCCCCAACCTTTACCGGAACCCGTGTTTTTGAAGATTATCCTTTGGCAGACCTGGTTCCTTACATCGATTGGACACCTTTTTTCCATACCTGGGAATTGCGTGGCAGCTATCCGAAAATATTCAACGATAAAACGGTGGGCGACGAAGCACAAAAGCTATACGATGATGCACAAGTGCTATTGAAACGTATTTTAGATGAAAAACTGCTAACCGCCAAAGGTGTGATTGGCTTTTGGCCAGCTAATGCCGTAGGAGACGACATCCAACTAACGGTTGACGGTTCGCAGTCGGCAACCCATATGCAATTGAAAACTGAAAACGATGAACTGGTCACTATCCATACCCTGCGCCAACAAGCCGAAAAAGTAGCCGGCGAACCTTATTATGCCCTGTCTGATTTTATTGCGCCAAAAGAAAGCGGCGTGCAGGATTATTTTGGCGGCTTTGCCGTAACAGCAGGTATCGGCTGCGATGAACTGGTGGCCGAGTTTGAGCAGAACCACGACGATTATAACAGCATCATGGCGAAGGCATTGGCCGATCGTTTAGCCGAAGCTTTTGCCGAACGCATGCACGAATTGGTGAGAAAAGAATACTGGGGCTATGCCAAAGATGAAAACTTAGACAATCAAGACCTGATTAAGGAAGCTTATGCGGGTATCCGTCCGGCACCGGGTTATCCTGCTTGTCCAGACCATACCGAGAAGGAAACCTTGTTTAACCTTTTGGATGCCGAAAACAAAATCGGCTTAAGGCTAACCGAAAGCTTTGCCATGTATCCGGCCGCAGCTGTAAGCGGATTTTATTTCTCGCATCCGCAATCGCGTTATTTTGGGTTGGGCAAGATTACCAAAGACCAAGTGGAGGAATATGCCCTAAGAAAAAACATGCCTTTAGCAGAAGCAGAAAGATGGCTTGCGCCAAATTTGGCCTATGGGTTATGAGTTGTGAGTTATGGGCTACGGGCTGTGAGCTATGAGGTGTGGGATTAGAAGCTAATAGAAAATGATCAAGGAGGTTAAATCTTATATTGAATTAGAGGTTTGGAAAAAAGCAAGAGCACTTTCAAAGGAGATCTATTTGGTTTCCGCTAATTTTCCAAGTGAAGAAAAATTTGGGTTAACTACTCAAATCAGAAGAGCGGCCGTATCCGTTCCTTCAAATATTGCCGAAGGATGTGGGCGAAACCACTCAAAAGACAGCATTCAGTTCTTCTTTGTAGCTAGAGGCTCTATTTATGAAATTGAAACGCAGTTATATATCGCCTTCGACTTAGGATTTATCAATGAAACATCCCTAGCAAACCTGATTTCAAAGCTTGAAACTACACGCAAACTTCTGCATGGCTTTATTAAATATTACCAACAACTACCTCAAAAACAATTATAAATTACACTTGACCCATAACCTGCAACCCGCAACTTTATAACTTAAAATGAAGATCACCGAACATATTAAAAACGCAAAGGGAAAACCTCTTTTTTCGTTCGAGCTCCTGCCTCCGATCAAGGGACAGAGCATTCAGTGGGTATACGATGCCATTGACCCCTTGCTTGAATTTAATCCGCCGTTTATTGACGTTACCTCGTTAAGGGAGGATTACATTTATAAAGAGCTCGACAATGGGCTGCTGCAAAAAGTTTCTTACCGCAAGCGTCCAGGTACCATTGCCATTTGTGCAGCCATTATCAACAAATACAAGATAGATGCGGTGCCACACCTTATTTGTGGCGGCTTTACCAAAGAAGAGACCGAAAACGCACTAATCGACCTGCAATTTTTGGGCATAGACAATGTATTGGCCCTGCGTGGCGATTCGAGACAGGCCGAGTCTACCTTTATTCCTACTCCTGGCGGACACTGCTATGCTACAGACTTGATCCAGCACATTAAAAACCATAACGAAGGCAAGTTTTTGCACGAAGATGTAGAAACCTTTAAAAGCGATTTCTGTATCGGCGTGGCTGGCTATCCCGAAAAACATTTCGAAGCCCCGAACCTCAATGCCGATTTCAAATACCTCAAGAAAAAGGTAGATATGGGTGCCGAATTCATTGTTACGCAGATGTTTTTCGACAACCAAAAATATTTTGACTTCGTCAACAAATGCAGGGAAAATGGTATTAACGTACCGATTATTCCAGGCTTAAAGCCAATCAGTAATGCCAAGCAACTCGTTGCCTTGCCCAAAATATTCCATATCGATCTGCCTGAGGATTTGAGCGATGCCGTTTCGCATGCCAAATCGACTGCCGAGGTAAAGGAAATCGGAACCGAATTCATGATCAAGCAATGCAAGGAATTGATTGAATTTGGCGCCCCTGTACTGCACTTTTATACCATGGGCAAGCCAGAGCAGACCCAAAAAATCGCAAGGGCCGTATTTTAAGGCCCAGATCTTTATATCCGACATCCAAAATCCCAATGGCTTAAAAATGCTATTGGGATTTTTTATTTGGAACCAAACACAAAACTAGCTGTTTAGGCGTTTATAGGTTTACGTGTTTAAGCTATATCGCCCATGAAGATTATCCTCTCTTTGCTGTTTGCTGTTTTGTCCTTCCACTTTGCCCAAGCGCAGATTTCGGTTAGTCCGATTTCGGCAGAAAGCCTTAAAGAAGCTCCTTTTAAATTTAAAGGCAGCCGGGCGATGATGGCCGACCGTGTTGATGATACGAGCAGCAAAAATATCTTTCTTTTTTCGAAAGTGGGCCAAGGAAGCAATCCCGATACGCTGTTTTTCCAAAAATTCAGCAAAACCAACGAGCAATGGAAGCTGGTTCAGGAAAAGACAATCAGCGCACCTGGAGCGATCAGCATTTGGCAAAACAGAAAGGCCTTTTTTGATGCCGACCAAGACAAGCAGGCAGAAGCCTTGTTTGTTTATAGCCTGCACGATGCTTCGATGCAAAAACAGTTGGCGGTAAACCTCTTGCTATTTTACAAGAACGATAGCTATACGATATCGGAAACCAAGGATAAAATCACCATTTACAGTACCAATTTCCAACAGCTGCCAGCCAGCGTTAAAGCCTATGTAGCCGAATATTGGAACAGTTTGGATAAATGGAAGTGATATTGTAGCGGGATTCGAACTTCGTGAATAGATTGTTTAGAGCGGATGGCAAATCATTGGTTAATAAGCCGGGAAAACATTTCCCGACTAGCTCGTTTGATCGGGATTTACAACCTCAAGCTGGTCGGGATTTACAAATCCCGACCCAGATAACCCTGGATTTCTAATCCATCCAGCCTACTAATTATAATCAAGCAAGTATTTTTTAAATTCTTCAAAATCATTATGCAATACTTTATATTGCTTTGCCTTGCCTTGCAATGAACCGAGCTGTTCTGGCAAGACAAGTTTTTCTTGAATGGCGGCAGGAAACACTTCCGGGAACTTGCAGGCATGGGCCGTCGAAAGAAAAACCTTGGCGCTTTCATCATTCGGGTTTTCCTGTACATATGCCTGTATAGCCAGCCACGCAATAGCCGTATGCGGACAAGCCACATAGCCGTACTTTTCAAAGATCTTCTCTATGCCTTGCAAGGTTTGCTCGTCGGTAAAACGATAGGCTTTGAGCAGTTCTTTGAGCTTTTCCGAATTGCCTGCAAACAAATCCATGATGCGTACCCAGTTGCTGGGCGCGCCTACATCCATGGCATTCGCATAGGTTTGTACCGAAGGTTTGGTTTGGTAAATGCCGGTTTCGAGAAAGCGCGGTACGGTATCGTTGATATTGGTAGCTGCAATAAACTGCTTAGCTGGCAAGCCCATTTTATAGGCCAGCATGCCTGCACCAATATTGCCAAAATTGCCACTAGGTACGGCAAAAACCACGTCGTTAAAACCCTGCCTTTTCAGTTGCGCATAGGCGTTGAAATAATAAAAAGCCTGTGGCACCAATCTGGCAATATTGATAGAGTTGGCTGAAGTGAGCCTAAGTCTGGCATTGAGTTCGTGGTCGGCGAAGGCCTGTTTAACCAATGCCTGGCAATCGTCGAAGGTACCCTCAATACTAATAGCCCTGATGTTTTGGCCATTGGTAGTTAATTGCAACTCCTGTATCTCGCTTACCTTACCTTTGGGATACAGAATGGTTACGCGCGTATTGGGTACGCCCAAGAAACCCAGCGCTACTGCTCCACCGGTATCGCCAGAAGTAGCCACCAGTACATCGAGCAGCTGTTCGCCATCTTGGAGAAAGTAACCCATGATACGGCTCATAAACCTCGCCCCAAAATCCTTGAATGCCAAAGAAGGGCCATGAAAAAGCTCCAAGACAAAAGTCTGTTTGTCGAGCTTGACCACTGGCGCATCAAAGTTAATGGCTTCGTTGATCAAGGTACGCAAATCGGCATAAGGAATTTCATCGCCTAATAGCGTAGCCACTACCCTATAGGCAATTTCCTGAAACGAATAGTGTTCAATGTTGTCGATAAAATCCTGTTCCAGCTTCGGGATCTCCACCGGAATGTACAAGCCCTTGTCTTGTGGCATGCTGTTAAAAACCGCTTCCTGAAAAGAAACGCGCAAATCTTTATTATTGGTCGAATATAGTCTCATGGTTGAAAAGGTTGAAGGCGGAAAGTTTAAGGCTTGAGCCACCGAGGTCTGCCTTAATTACAATATTTTAGGCCCCTCGGCATTTACCGCCGATACAAAGGCCTTGCTGTTGATGTTCAGTTTGTTTAAATGCTGCTGCTGGGCCTTGGTTACTTGCCTGGCCGTTTCCTCATGGGTTGTCAGCGCGAACACCGAGGGCC